>JAYUXX010000532.1:0-2640 GCA_043752765.1 Saprospiraceae bacterium
TCAAGATTGAGAATTGTTTTTTAGCGAAATAAGCCGATGTTCATCTTAAAAATAATTGTAATGGGTTATGCGTTAAAGGACCACTCCACCACTCCCTACCCCAATAAAATTTATTCCCATTTTGAGGCTGAATGGTTTAATTGTCCCAAAAGCTTCATATTCATTAAAATGTATAAACTGTTTTACTGCTAACGCCAGATGAACAAAACGAAAATTTCTAACGGCTTCAAGATTGTATTGATCTTTTTTCTTGTACTGGCCATCTCATTTCTTGTCCTGATGCAATGGAAAAGTGATGCCATAGTGCGTAAAGCAGTTGGTATGCTTCAGGACCAATTAGAAGATTCCCTGCATTATGAAAACATATCCCTTGAGTGGGTCCGATATTTTCCTTCTGCCGCGCTTCAATTAGAAGGACTACAAATAGGTAATGCAAAAGATCCATTGATCACAGGTGGGAATGTCGCGGTAGTGCTTCGTCTTTTCCCTTTATTTAATGAAAAAGTGATCATCAACAAATTGATTATTTCGGATAGCCGCATCAACATCACCAAACACAACGGCCGATGGACATATGATTTGTTTAAAAAGCGAACCCCAACGATTCCATACCAATCAGCAGATGCTACCACCTCAACTGATAGTACAGGGTGGGAGACTATGATCAAACAAGTGAAATTCGAAAACACAATTGTAAGCTTTGATAACCGGGAAGGAATAAATTTTTCAATTGATATAAAGCAAGGAGAGTTAAAAGGAGATTTGGGCTTAGACCACTTTGATGCTGATATTACTATGACAACCAGCCTCGAACATCTTGCCATGGAGAATTATAACATGGTCCAGCCCTTTCCATTTGATATGAATGGCCACTTTACGTATGATGCTGCTACAGGAACTCAGGAATTAAAAGATTGGGAAATAAAGAATGATGACATGGATCTTGAAATGAATGGCATCATTCGAACAGAAGATGATCATCAGTGGCTCGACCTCCAAATCGGATGGATGGATACTGACCCACAAATTTTCAAAACCTTGCTTCCGGCACAAGACATCAAAAACTGGAGTGCTTATTCTTTTTCGGGCAAGTCGGAAGGGGAGCTCTCCATCAAGGGAACTTCATCCAAAAAAGAAACGCCTCATATCGCTTTATCAACGGAGCTAAAAAATGGTTCGATTAAATTTCCAGGAGATGGCGGACAACTTAAAAACATGATTCTGAATATGGCTTTTGATAACGGCGAGGCCAATTCTAAAAAACCATCCTACTTCCGGGCTAACCTAAGAAGTGGATCTTTTCAGGGAAATACATTGAAGGCAGACATGCGCATGGAAAACCTGAAACAACCAGTCATGGATCTTGAAATGAGTGGTGCCTTACCTGCAAGTATATTAAACCTGTTTATGGATTCTACCTCTTGGAATTTTAAAGAAGGCGTTTTTGATATCGATCATTATAAAATAGATAAACTGAGCATCAATACGATTTCAACCAAAACATTTATTCAAAAAAGCTCCGCTGAATTAACTGCCGATCACGTTCGCCTCGTTTACAATGGAGATGAGATTGAAATCAATAAGGGGGATATTAATCTTGATGAGGTAGGAAAAATGAAAGTGAATGTCAATGAATTTATCTGGAATAAAGCAACCGGGAAAGATATCGAAGGTGAATTGATTTTTGAAGGCGATAAAATGGATTTTGATTTAACTGCGAATCACAGCCAGGGTCAGGTACATACGAAAGGGACTTTGAATGGAATAGAAGATAAACCCGTCTTGTCAGCAGACTGGAATATTAAAGGGATCGAAATGAAAGAACTACTTACTTCTTTTGAAAATTTTGACCAGACTTTTATTACCTCTGAACAGTTAAATGGAAAAACTGATATCTGGGCGCATTCTATTATCCCTTATGATGCAGATGGAAATATTCGCCAGCGTGATATTCTGGTCAGAGCGGCAATCGACATTCGTGATGGTGAATTAAAAGACCTCAAAACCCTCGAAGATTTCGGAACGTATGTTCATCTCGATGATCTTCGCGAAATCCACTTCAACCATTTTCGGAATTATATGAAAATTGAAGATGGCAAAGTCTTTTTACCTGTGATGTTCATCCAGTCCAGCGCAATCAATATGAGTGTAAATGGTGTGCATAGTTTTGATCAGAACATTCTATACAACCTTAAGATCAATGCAGGACAAGCAGCTACAAACAAACTAAAGAAGCTTGATCCATTAAAAAAATTCAAACAGGCCCGCAAGAGTGGCTGGATCAACTTATACTTTGTATTGTCCGGCAATGTTGACAATGTACAATATGAGCAAGACCAAAAGCAGGTAGTTTCCGCATTTGAACAATCAAGACAGCTTAAAGAAACGCTGCGCAATTATTTAGTTGATCGTTTTGGTCATGATGTTTATTGGCTGGAGCCGAATGAATGGGAGGATATTCCGGAATACAAGTGAGCAGGGTGCAGGGTGCATGGTGCATGGTGCAGGGTGCAGGGAGCAGGGAGCAGGGAGCAGGGAGCAGGGTGATGCCTCATGATATAGGTTGACAGGTTCCTACCCTAAACCCTAAAAAATGTGGATAACAATTTCAGTTATCAAATTGGATAGATTCTACTTTGC
>JAYUXX010000533.1:0-2636 GCA_043752765.1 Saprospiraceae bacterium
CCGCTACAAAATTTCGCATGGAGATCACAGAGAAAAAATAGAGATCAAGGAGTTTAATCACCTGTATAGGCTTACAAAATCACCTGATCACTCCATCACTCCATCACTCCATCACCCGATCACTCCCTCACTCCATCACTCCATCACCCGATCACTCCCTCCCTCCATCACTCCATCACCCGACGCTGCATATCGGGCATCAGGAGGTTATTTAGCGAAAACCATTAGCTTTTCCCGGGAACTTTTTCTGTTGTGATTCCCGGCTTTCGATTTAAAAATTCATCGTACAATAATGTTTGTCTCGATTCAAGAGGTACATTCCAACCCTCAATAAAAAGATGTTTAATTTGTGTAGCGGGTTCGAAAGGATCACCCGTAGAAACAAAAAGATTTGCTTTTTTACCCACCTCGATCGAACCAACCTGATCCGAAACACCAAATATTTCAGCAGGAATAATTGTTACAGCTTTAAGGGCTTCCGCTTTTCCCATTCCATACGTTGCTGCAAATCCCGCATTGAACGGAAGATTACGTGCGTTTTCAGCATCATCTGTGCGCAAAGCAACTTTGACACCAGCATTCTGCATGATCCCGGCATTTTTATACGCCTGATCATACCGATCAGAATCCCTGGAAGGCATTGACAAGACAGGACCTGTAATCACGGGAATACCTGCAGCAGCAATCGTATCAGCCACTCGCCAGCCCTCGGCTACTCCTGTGAGTATTGCCTTGATCTTATTAGCCTTTATCCAGCGAATGGCCGACAGTATATCGGATTCTTTATTGACTTCTATCATTGCAGTCATTTCACCCTTCAATGTAGAGACAAGGGCCGCCAGTTCCGGATTGTATTCCGCCTTTCCTTGTGTTGCAGAATCTATAGAGGCATATGTTTTTACTCTTGACCAGGTATCATTCAATTTTTTAATTGCCTTGTCACCTTCTTTTTTTACGTCTTCATCCGTTCGCTTATCCCACCTGCCTCTTCTACCCGTTGAAGGAAAATTGATAACAATAGCTTTAAACCCTCCAAACATTTGTTCAGGCGTATACCCATGTAAATGTATCAATGCAGCGGTGCCTGGAAACAAACCTCCAGTAGGATAAGTAATAACTGATGTCACTCCACTTACTCGTGTTACAGGAATTAAAACACTATTTGGATTTACTGCAGTCAAAGCATCCATCTCCGGAGTAAGTTCCCCAATCTCATCATAATCCTGCGTGACTGAAATAGATTCAATTTCCTGAAGACCTAAATGTGTACCACCATCCACCATGCCCGGATAGATAGTCAGTCCTTTACAATCAATTACCTGTGCATCGGAAGGTATACTGACAGAAGTGCCTACATCAGCAATGATACCATCACGAATGATGACCGTTGCATTTACAAGTGTTCCTTTCGTCACAGTCTCAACCGTAGCATTGATCAGGGCAACAGTTGTATAAGTTGATTTCTCCACCTGTTGTGCAGTTGATATACATGACCACATCAAACAAATGGAAAGAACATATAAAGACAAATATTTTTTCATGATCTATTACTATCAATGACGATGTGAAAATATAAACTCAGTATCTCTCATGCATCCATCTACCTCTTCCTGTCCATAATATGTAGGAGTTGTTTCTTCCGGATCAATGTAAATGCGCATATCATTTGGATCTTTTTCGATATCAAATCGAACCACACCTTCAACAATCGTCATTTCAGGAATAGTGTAAATCGAAAGGGGATGATGAGAAAAAATCGCCAGGTCCCCATCTTTTCCAACTTCAATCGAACCTACTTTCTGATCAATATCTAATTGACGCGCCGGGTTAAAGGTTATCAGAGCAAGTGCCTCATCATCTGATAGTCCACCATACCGCTGCGTTTTAGCTGCTTCATGAAACATATGTCGGATCAATTCTCCACTGTCACTATTGATCGAAGTCACAACACCATTACGGGTTAAAATTGTTGCATTATATGCAGTGGAATAATAAACTTCAAATTTATAAGCCCACCAATCTGAGAACACAGATGCCATAGCACCATATGCTGCCAATTCGGGAGCCACTTTAAAACCCTCATTGACATGTTGAAACGTAATTTTTTTGACACCAAAGTCTTTGAGGACATTTAACAACATCAATATCTCATCTGCACGGTAGGAATGGCATTGCACAATAATTTTACCATCCAGAATATCAGCCATCGTCTGATATCGTTCATTATAAACAGGTGGTGGTGTTGTAGGGGTTTTACCTTTTGCAAGGTTATATTTTTTCCATTTATCTCTGTAGATTAAACCTTGCTGGAAAGCATCGCGAATGACACGCTCCACACCCATTCTAGTGCGTGGTTGAACACCACGACCTTCTCCATGAGTGCGAATTGGATTTTCACCCAGCGCAAATTTTATCGTACGCGGAGCGTCCTGAAATAAAAATGTTGAAGGATCCATTTCACCGTAACGGTGTCTGATAGTCTGACATTGACCGCCAATTGCATTTGCAGATCCATGCATGGCATGTGAAGTTGTAACTCCACCTGCAAGTGCTCTGTAAATAGATATATCAAAAGGATCAATAGCATCACCGACTTTCACTTCAGGGGTTACAGGATGAGTTCCTTCATTAACTGC
>JAYUXX010000534.1:0-2635 GCA_043752765.1 Saprospiraceae bacterium
TAGTGTGGACAGAAAAACTTGTTAAGCTTTAAAACTTCTTACACAGGATTTTTTCTACGTGAAACCGCCAGATAATAGATAGGTATTCCGATCAATGTAATGATCAGACCCGGCCATGTAAACTGTGGCTTGTAGATGATCAATAAAACACAAAACGTTATTCCCATCAAAATATAAATTGCCGGTAATACAGGGTATCCGAAAGCTTTATAAGGTCTTGGTACTTCAGGTCTCTTTTTTCTCAGAATAAAGATTCCGATGATCGTCATGACATAAAATATAACCACGACGAATGAGATCATGTCAAGCAACTGTCCGTATCGTCCGCTTATACTCCATAGACAAGCAATAATTCCCTGAACCCATAACGCCCATTGTGGTACTGAAAATTTATTAAGCTCTCCTGCGGGCTTAAAAAATAATCCATCCTTTGCCATTGTGTAATACACTCGTGCTCCAGCCAGAATCAGTCCATTATTACATCCGAAGGTGGAAACCATTATCATCAGGGCGATGATAATCGTACCGACATTTCCAAAAATTACATTTGATGCAGCAACAGCTACTCTGTCCTTATCAGCGCTTGCTATTTCTTCAAGAGGTAGGACCGCCGTATACATGATATTGGTGAGTACATAAATAATCGTCACGATAAACGTTCCGAAAAATAAAGCCAACCCTATATTCCGCTGAGGATTTTTTATCTCGCCTGCTATAAAGGTCACATTATTCCACGCATCACTACTGAAAATGGATCCAACCATTGCAGCTGCTATGGCACCAAGAGCTGCAGCCATTGCATAATTTTCAGTACTTCCCAATGGGCGAAGATTCCATGCATCTGCCCAGTTAGCCTCCCATACATCTCCCTTGAACATGATAAAACCAAAAGCAATCAACCCAAATAAAGACGCAAGTTTTGTGACCGTAAATGTGTTCTGAATAAGCTTACCACTTTTAATTCCCTTTGTATTGATTAGGGTCAATAGTAAGATCAATACAATCGCCACGAGCTGTGCCGGGGAGATTTTTAGAAAACCCAAGTCCAGCGCAACTAAATCTTCACTAACGGCCGGAACCAGATAGGCCATGAATTTCGCAAAAGCAACACCTACTGCTGCAATTGTGGCTGTCTGAATAACTGCAAAAAAACTCCATCCGTACAGGAAAGCAGCTAAGGGATTAAAGGCCTCCTTCAGATAGACATATTGTCCACCTGCTTTCGGATACATTCCACTCAATTCACCATAACTGACAGCGGCTGTGATGGTCATAAACCCCGTGATCAACCAAACTGCAATGAGCCATCCGGAGCTTCCAACGTTTCTCGTAATGTCTGCAGCCACTATAAAAATCCCTGAACCGATCATCGATCCTGCGACAATCATGGTTGCATCCATGAGGCTGAGTGAGCGCTTAAACGTAGATTGTTGGTCTTCCATTAGGATGAATTTGGGTCAAGATAGTAGGATATCCATAAAATCAAACAACTCTGAGTCAAATCCAATTTGAAATCAGGTTATGCTTCCCTGGCAGGGGAATCAGGTTTGAAGCTGAGGCCGGCTAAAAATCCAGATATTATATCCAATCAAAAATGGAATTATAAGAATGGACATTACAGAATACAAGACCGCGAATAAAAGAAAGCCAACCAGAGAGAGAATATCAATAAAGGCAGGTGATGATTCTTTAGGATGTTTATCCAATAAAAGCAGGCGTTGCAATTCATCCACAGGTGTATTCAGTACTTTTTCTTCTGAATATAAATTTTGGTAAAAGTTTTTTGTTCGCCGTCCTCTGGTGTAAGCCTGTAAGATCTTTCGGGGATTTATATAACAACCAAGAAGAACTCCTGAAGTATTAATTACAAATGCAGCCCAATAGGATCTACACCCTGACGCAATTTCCCATGCACTGATTTCACATTCTTCTAAAAAATGTCCTGCCGAATATCCTGTGACGAGATGATGTACATCGTGCCAAAGAACTGCTTTCTTTCGAGCTTCAAAATTGGGAATATAGAAGTAGAAACCTTTAAAGATATCCATTCTAACAGTGGAGCTGCTTTGCCCGCCATCATTTCCCAGGTTATGATTATCGTAAAATATGGGTAGCAATTCCGATGGTGTTTTATTTTCCATCCTGCAAGATAAAGAGAACCTTAGATTATGTAAATCGCAATGAACTCCGTGCGCAACATTCCCTCCGTGTGCTCCGTGCACTCCGTTGCGAAATCATCTTCGTGTACTCCTCCAATCGCCGCTGCATGTCAAGTTTTCGAAGATCCCGCCATGATCTAATGGCATGATGCGGGAGAGTTTGCTCCTGCAGCCAACGAGATTCCCTTCTGGTATTTCTGTGTTTGTTGGAGCAAACTCCGAACAACGGCAATAGTGGCTAATTGAGTGATCTCCTTGCGTAAATTCCTCCGTGGACTCCGTGCGAACCATTTCCTCCGTGTTCTCCGTGTACTCCGTGCGAAATTTCCTCTGTGCTCCGTGCGAACCATTACCTCCGTGATCTCCGTGTTCTCCGTGCGAAATATATTCCCTGTGTACTCCGTGCGAAACAAAATCAACTTTTAACTATCCTTCAACATATTTCTCCTCCACATCTTTCATCAACAAAAAATAGA
>JAYUXX010000535.1:0-2632 GCA_043752765.1 Saprospiraceae bacterium
GTGATTGGGGGCACACAACCCTACCAATTCAGTTTGAATAGTGGGGCTTTCAGCAGCAATAATTTATATACTAATCTCGTAGGAGGTACGTACGAAATAGTATTAAAAGATGACAATGGTTGTGTGTGGGACACTGTGATTATTATAAATAATCCTTCCGAGATCAATGTCGATTTAGGTCCGGACATTGAAGTGAACCTGGGAGATGATGCTGTTGTGCAAGCGATGGTTACCATTCCGGCAAATCAAATTGATACACTCATATGGACACCAGCAGATCTCGTAGCATGTTTTGATTTGCCTTGTTTAGAAGGCACAATCAGCACTTTTAATAGTGTCACTTTGAATGTAACAGTAGTTGATCAAAATGGCTGTCGTGCTACGGATGATATTTCGATAACTGTGAATAAGAATCGCAGGGTTTTTATTCCTACAGCCTTCTCGCCAAATGGTGACGGTATAAACGAAGTGTTTTACATTTTTAGCGCCGGTAATCAAATAAGCAACATTAAAGAATTCGTCATTTTTAATCGTTGGGGAGATCTTATGTACGAGGCAATTAATTTCTTACCGAATGATCCGACGAAAGGTTGGGACGGTTATTTTAAAAATGAAGTTATGAATCCGGGAGTGTATGTCTATCGTGCCAAAGTAGAATATATTGATGGAGTGGAAGAGATCTTTACGGGAGATATTACCGTAATGAAATAATACCTATCATTTTGTTAAGGCTCCAGCTGGCTGCACCTACTTGAATTTGTCAAGTTAATTTTACTTAATATTTACCTCATACGCTACTTTGACCCTATAAGTTTAATCGTTCTAAAGAGGATCGTACGATTTATTATGTTTGAAATAAAAACGCATGAGTAATACCGCAGCCCAAGCATATCTGAAAGAATTAAATGCAGAATACAAAGCCACACGCAAGTGCCTTGAAAATATTTCTGAATCCGTCTACAGCTATAAACCTCATCCTAAATCGATGGAGATGGGATACCTGGCTTTATTGGTAGCGGAAATACCTCTATGGGTAAAATATATGGTTACAGACGGCGAGATCGATTTTGTAACCTTTCCCCATTTCAAAGCCGAATCTACAAATGATCTGTTGACTCATTTTGAAGAGAACATGAATGCTGCAAGAAAAGCATTAGATGAAACAACGGATGAAGCCTTACAAGAATCATTTACACTAAAAGCAAATGGAAAGGTGATGTACACTACGCCCAAGATAGCGGATATCGGTGCAACACTTAATCATTGGGTTCATCATCGTGGACAACTTACAGTGTACATGCGACTGAATGACATTCCGGTTCCGTCTATTTACGGACCTTCCGCTGATGATAGAAGTTTTTCGGGATAATTATTGTTCTTGAACTCGAACTATATTCTAAAAATGTCACTTTTTGCTAGCCCAAAAAGAAACTGCGGACCCCATCTTTGCTGAAGCAAAGCGTTCCCCTAAAGGAGCGCAGGATTAAACTCAAGTGCGAAGCGCTATAAACTTTCTAAACTCATCTTCCTTAAATTCATTCGTATTTTATGCGGGAAGCGATTTACTTACTCAAGGATCCTTAAAAGGATGCAGTATTTGTGTATTGGAATTTTCTCCTGTTTCGGATAACGTAAATGAGTTAATAAGCGCAATTTGCTGATAATGTCATTCCATCTCGGCTACGGAAATCGTGACATAAAACTATTTGAACAAACTGCAGCCTATTTCCAGCAAGAAGAAGATTCTTCGGGTATTGGTCCTCCCTGAGAAATAGAATAGTGAAAAACAAAAAAGCCGAAAGGCAAACCGAAGGTTAAAAACTTT
The DNA here is from genome assembly GCA_043752765.1 of Saprospiraceae bacterium. GTDB lineage: Bacteria > Bacteroidota > Bacteroidia > Chitinophagales > Saprospiraceae > Opimibacter. Next base: position 1,826 of record JAYUXX010000535.1, read on the forward strand.
TACAAAATCTAAAGTGATTTTTTTATGTCACAGGATCTTTTTGGTTACTTTTTGAGCCAGCAAAAAGTAACATCCTAGCACCCTCCCATTCCTACAATAAATTCAAACTCCTGTGTAATTCCTATTCCTTTTGAATTTTGCGCAGGAATCCATTTTGGCATCTTGCTGATGGCTTTCAGTAATAATTTATCTACTTGAGGATCTTTACAAGGCTGCAGTACTTGTACATTGGAAATTTCTCCTGTTTCGGTTACTGTAAATGTGAGAATAGCGTTTATGTCATTACTTCCATTTTCCGGCATCTTCTGGATTGCGTTTTTATCGAAATACATCGAGAGTCCTTCATGCCCACCCAGGAATTGAGCTTCAATTTCCAGTACAACCTTTTCTACAAAATGCATTTTGCGAATGTCAGGAATTCCGGTGGCTGCGTTGAGATATATGTAGCCAACATCCACTGTGATTTCATTTCCGACTTCAGCTGTAAGTAAAAGACTTTGTTGCTCTGCACTCAAACTTTCATTCCTGCCAAGGGCTTTCAGGACTTTTCCATTGCTCGTTAACAAAATTTGTGTTGATATATAATCATTTACCCACGTAGTTGGGTATCCAGGTCGAATGTCACTCATAGTTTTGGTAGTGCTGAGTTTTTCTTTTGAAACTCCACTCGAATACTTTCCGCGGACTTCATATCTGAAATTCTGAGAAAAACCTGTGGCTAAACACAGGACTAACAGAAGGGAAGTCATTGTGATTTTCATCTTATTCATATTTAAAATACACGGTCAAAATAATGAAGATTGTCAT
>JAYUXX010000536.1:0-6521 GCA_043752765.1 Saprospiraceae bacterium
GTGATCAAACCCGATGAAGCCATGGAGGCTTCACCTGCTTGTGATGTTCCGATAAGTTGAAATGGTATTTTTCTGCGCAGGAAAGTTAACGCAAGTACACACCCAGCTAACCCATGGCCTATGATCAAATATTGTCTCTCCATCATGTCACTACAATAGCTCTTTCAACTTCACTGGCAAACCCGCAACTACAAGCTTGTATGACTGATCGATGAGATTAATCAGAAGTTTTTCAGGCAGCCCTCTTTCAAAGAAAACTGTGTTCCAATGTTTTTTATTCATGTGATACCCGGGAATGATTTCATCCGGATATTCTTCTCTTAATTCTATAGCTCTCTCTGGATCGCATTTGAGATTTACACTAAATTCTGTTTCATCCAGTCCGGTAAGTGCAAACATTTTTCCTCCCACTTTGAATACTAATGTATCCGGTCCGAATGGAAGTGTCTCTTCAACTCCTTTCAACTGCATACAATACCTTCTGAATGTTTCGATATCCATATTACATTAAACCAAAGATCTTTGCATACCTGAGCATCTCTCCCTGATTTGATATCTTAACCTTGCCGGTCAATACGGCCATCATCGGATTCAGATCTCCCTGAATGAGTTTCATAAAATTTTCTTCCGTCGCTCTTACAACACATGTAGGTTCACCACTGAGACCATCAGTTACAATCACCTGATTGTTGACAACAGCTACAGTATACTGACCCCCTGCATCGCCTTCAAGATCAAAATGAAATGTAGTAGAATGCCCTTCGATGGCTTCGGGAGAAATTTTAGATGGAAGCTTATAAATAAAGTCTCGTGAATTCATTTGAATTGTGGATTTAGATATTTGGGTAGTAAGGATAACAACAATTGAAATAAATATGATCAAAAATAGGATAACAAAACAGCATTCTGGCACAGCTTAGTACTTTTACACCTGATGATCAGCCGCACGTTACGAATCGTTTTTATGGGCACTCCGGACTTTGCGGTGCCTTCCTTAGAAATATTATTAGATGCTGGTTATAATGTCGTTGGTGTAGTTACTGCACCGGACAAGCCTGGTGGTCGCGGTATGAAACAAATGTTGATATCTCCTGTAAAGTCATTCGCATTATCGCGCGGTTTGGTTATTCTTCAGCCGGCAAATCTAAAATCAAAAGACTTTATTAAAGAGCTTCTGGATTTAAATGCTGATCTGAATGTTGTTGTTGCATTCAGAATGCTTCCCGAAAAAGTCTGGAATATGCCCGCCAGAGGATCGTTAAATTTACATGGATCATTATTGCCTGCTTATCGTGGCGCAGCACCAATTCAGTGGGCCATCATACATGGTGAAACCATAACAGGCCTGACCACTTTTTTTCTGCAACATGAAATTGATACAGGTCACATAATTAAACAAAGGGAAATACCCATTTTAGCGGAAGACACATTTGCTATACTGCATGATCGAATGATGATGTCGGGTGCGGGGCTGGTACTTGGAAGTGTGGATTTAATCGCAAAAGAAGATGTTATTCCCTTACTTCAGGATCATTCCAGAAGTAGTCATGCTCCAAAAATTAACCATTCAGATGGCCGGATTGACTGGGATAAATCCGCAAACAGTATTTATAATCTGATTCGTGGACTGTCCCCCTATCCGGGAGCTTGGACATTACTTGATGGTATTGAATGGAAAATTCTTCAGGCAAGGATCTTGTCAAATACTCTAGGTAGCAACACGGGAGAACTAACCTTTGCGGGCAAGAAGCTAATTGTAAATACCAAAGAGGGTGAACTTGAAATCCGAGAGGTACAGTTAGCAGGAAAAAGAAGAATGACTGCTTTAGAGTTTATAAATGGCTATAAAATCAAAGATTGGTCAGTGTCATAAATTCGAAAGCCTTTCGAACCAGACGTTTAATGAGTTCTACATCAGGCAAAACCTCCGGATCAGTTGACTCCATTTCCTCTACATAAATATTGTCAGGAACGCTTTTACCTTGGAATTCAATACTGTTGATATAAGTGAAGCAGGCCAGACTAAGGCAGAGGAGGGCAATGATGCCTGAAAGACGAATTGTATTTTTTCTGATCCTGATCATTGGACTGACAACGTTTCCTGTTAATAAAAAGTTACAGGATGGGATTTATCTTATTGGATTGCAAATATAATTCAATAATTCCCATCGGATAGTACTTTAAACATTCTTTAACCTCTTCTAACTTAACTGCTTAATGATCGAAGTGAAGTCTACCAGGTCTAATCATAATCAAGGAATTCTTTTTTTACTGAGAGTTGCTTCTGCTGAGAAAATCTTTTGTGTGATCGGATTCTGTGGATTTTGGAGAACTCCTTCTTTTTTTCCAATTTCCACAATCTGACCCTTTGAAATGACCGCTATGTCATCTGCCAGCCGCCTGATAATGTCATCATCATGAGTAATGAGAATTAAACCAAGTTTTCGCTTTTGCACAATCGAAATGAGCAGATCCAAGACATTATTTCTTGTTGGAATATCGAGAGCAGAGGTTGATTCGTCACAGATCAGGATTTCAGGTTGAAGCATCAATGCCCTCGCAATGCTGATCCTCAGGCATTCGCCGCCTGACAAATTTCCAGGAGTACGATCCAGAATGGTTTCGTTCAAGCCTACCTCCTCAACAATCTTAATTAGATTAAAAGATTTTGGAGATTGAGTATTTGTCTGGAGTTTTAGGACTTCAAGGAGAATATATCTTATCGTTTTATTAGGGTGTAAGGAGCCTCTCCCATCCTGCATGACCAGTTGCACTTTCGAACGTAGATGATGAATATCTCTTCTGTGAGCAAAATTGATGGCCTTTCCGTGGAGAATAACAGAACCACCTGCTGGAATTAGGAGCCCGACTAACAGCTGGGCCAAAGTTGACTTTCCACTACCCGATTCTCCTATAATTCCAAGACATTCTCCCTCTGCCAAATGGAAATTAATGTCACTTAAACTTGCGCCCTGCTTGTCAAGCAGACCGCCAAAGCGGTGAGAAAACCGAAGGTCCCTGACTTCCAGGATAATTTTTTGATTGCCAATCGTGGTATGAGTAATATTCTTGCCCAGCTCATTACTTAATTCAACCTTTTCAAGTTGAATTTCACGGTCCGCTATGTATTGGACTACTCCGCGTTCATGCGTGATACAAAGGAATGCAATTTTATATTTGTCATTGACTAGAGCAAACAAATCCAATAGCTCTAGTTGATTGATCTTATCCAATGCTGATGTAGGTTCATCGGCAATGATCAGATCAGGCTTCACGAGTATGGAGAGGCACAATAAACATCGCTGTAGCTGCCCACCAGATAATTGATGAGGATAAGAATTCCAGATCCGGTCAACATCCGTGACGCCTGCTTCTGTCAGTTTTGCCCTTAATTCATTTTCATAATTCTCATCGTGTTTAGTGGACCTTTCCTTGATGATCATCATCATCTGGGTTCCCATTTTAAGTAAAGGATCGAAAGCTCCGAATACATCTTGTTGGATATAGCCAATGTTACTTCCTCTTAAAGCTGGCCAGTCTTTTACATTTTCCGGATACGTTAGCGAAGATTCCGACTCTGTGAAGAACTGGATGGTTCCATTTTTTTGCAGGATTCCTTTAGGTAGTAATCCCAATATGGCCAAAGCGATACTTGTCTTTCCACTACCTGATGCACCCGTTAAGGCGATGATTTCACCTCGCATTATTTGAAAGGACAGGTCTTCCACTATATACCCTTGAGCGGCAGTCAGACTTAACCCTTCGACTTTCAATAATGTGGATGGCATCATGTAAAAATAGATTTGCCGGGTTATCCCGGCAAATCACTTCATGGCATTACAATCAGTTATCCCGGTGAAGAAGTGATATGTAATTTTAATAACACTTTCGTTTTTTGAGCAACGAAGCGTATTTTTTTTAATTCTCTTCGATTGTTTCAAGGATGCCATCGTTGTCTTTGACAATAGCAGCATCTGAAAATCCTTTAGACAATACAATATTTCTTGCCCTTCTGGCCTCCTCAATAGTCCTGAATCCGCCAATCATCATAATCGTCCATTCGCCCTTTCGATATGATTCGAGTCTACCTAATTGATCGATTCCATCCGGATTGAACGCACCGGGCTGGAGATAAGATGCCACCCTGATTTTGTAATCACCCTCTGCAAGATCTGGTTGGCTTGCAACTACAATCGGTGTCTGGGTAACTTGTGTAGTTTGAGCCTTTGAAATAGGAGTATCATGATTTCCGACCTGATGAACTACAATAAAAGCATCATTTCTACCTTTCGATTTTACACCGAGTAGAACCTGTTTAGCCTCAAGCTGAGTTTCGTAAGGGCCTATCCTGACTTTATACATCCCGTTTTCTTTCTGTACGTAAACTTGTCCCAAGTCTTGCCATTCCTTCTGGGCATTCATTTCCGATATTGGATTTGAAGAGGCTGCCACTTGAACAGAAAACGATATTTCACCACCCTGCATTGATTTTTTCTGATATGTCGCAGGATCTTGTTTGACATAAACTTTCACCATTCCCGGATATAATTCATCCATTGTAGGTTCCAGACTCGAAGCAGTTGCACGACTATAACCAACTTCCATTGCAGGAAGGAAAATTTCATATTCTCCTTTCTTTTTATCTGCCTGAGTCAATCGAATATTCATGGGATTAAATCCTTCTGCCTGAATAGTGTAGAATTCGACTGTGTTGGGAGGTAGGCTAACGGATAGTTCACCTTTTCTGTTTGTGTAGCCCAATTGCATACCGGACTGGTTACTAATGACAGCACGTTCAATGGGTGCTTTCGTGGTGTAATCAAAAACATTAAAGTGCGCTGCGTGGGAATAAGCTGCACTTACATTCGTTTGTTTGGAGGGTTGCGCCTGAGCAAGTATATTGATTGCCAGTAATAAAAGAGAAGCCAGGGATAATTGTAGTTTCATCGTTGAGCCTTATATTAACTTAAAAAGTTATGTAAATATATGTCTTTTTCAATGTTATACACATTAATAATTAAAATAATATGATATTACCCGAAAATCCAAAAACTTAATTTAGAGTTGTATTCGCCTAAGGCATACAGGTTTTCCTTATTTCGATGGCCCTAAAGCGACACACTTGGAGAAATGTCGATCAGAGTATCTAAGAGTTTCTATTTTTATCACTTCTTATCGAATTATCATCCACTTCGAATTTTGATTTATGCGGATACTTCTTACATTATGTGTGTGCTTTCTGATAGATGGGCTCATTGCCCAAAAACTCGACCACAGACTAGGATATATGATCATTCAGGTCGGAAATGAAAGCGCTCTCCCCCACATTACCCGCGAACATTCTTCTCGATTCAATTCCGATATCAAAGTTGAAAAGCCCTTATCTGTCCGGTTGGGGATCTACTTAATTTCTTTTGATCACGGGAAAATCCATGAAGGCGAGTTGTTGAATTCTATGAGAGGTGATAGAAAGGTCATGGTGGCTCAATGGGATCACCTCACGACTAACCGGAATGTACCTAATGATCCGAATTTCTCTGAACAATGGCAATGGCTGAATGTTGGCCAAACCGGTGGAATTGCAGGTGCGGATATAGACGCAGATCAGGCGTGGGATATATCCACAGGAGGTGTTACTGCCCTGGGAGATACGATAGTAGTGGCTATTATTGATGACGGTCTGAATTATAATCACCCGGATATCCAGGCAAATACCTGGATCAATCACGGAGAGATCCCTGATAATGGATTTGATGATGATGAAAATGGATATATAGATGATGTATATGGATGGAACGTGTACGCTGACAATCCGGATGTTTTAAACCAGGGGCATGGACTTTCCGTAGCGGGTATGATTGGAGCCGTTGGAAACAATGGAATCGGGATCACCGGTCTAAACTGGCACGTTAAACTTATGACCATCGTCGGAGGGACACCTGAATCTTTGGTAATCGCATCTTACTCATATGCGCTCGAGCAGCGAATACTTTATCACGAATCGAATGGCGAAAAAGGTGCTTTTGTGGTTTCAACAAATAGCTCCTGGGGAATTGATTATGGTCAACCTGCTGATGCACCTCTCTGGTGTTCTTTCTATGACTCACTTGGCGTTCATGGAATTTTAAGCGCAGCGGCTACAGCAAATAATGCAGATAATATTGATTCCGTAGGTGATCTTCCTACAGCGTGCACGAGTGAATTTCTACTCAGCGTTACAGCTTTAAATCATTCTGACGAACGAACATTTTCTGCTTTTGGACTCGAGCACGTAGACTTTGGAGCCCCGGGGGAAAATATTTATACAACTCAAGGCAGTGCTGAATATGGATTGACAAGTGGCACTTCGTTTGCCTCACCTGTGGCAGCAGGACTCGTTGCCTTATTATACTCCGCTCCATGCTTTGGAGTAGCTCAATTGGCACATTCCGATCCTGAAGCAGGAGCAAAATATATCAGGGACTTAATTTTTAATGGAGTTGAAAAAATTCCAGCCCTCGATGCCGAGACAAGGTTTGGAG
>JAYUXX010000537.1:0-6518 GCA_043752765.1 Saprospiraceae bacterium
TCCCAAGCGCGAATTTTCCCTCAATCCCTGAATCTTCATTGCATACGCATGCTGTAGTGTTTGGTTGGCCCCCATATTTGAAATAAACCGTTTTTCAAATGCCTCAAATGTGAACATAGGTAGCTGGCGGATAATCTCAACAGCTTTCATCTCCTCCTTATGTAGATCGTTGGCAATGTCCTTAAAAACTCCTTTAGGCTTATCCACTAAAACCTTTTCATACTCTTCTGGAGTCAAAGCATATTCGGTTGAATAATATCGCCTTTTTCGGTTGTATGTCACTTTTAGAGATAAAGGGCATTTGCCTTCTTTATTAGGCACCCACTTGTTGAAGTAAATTGCTGTTGTAGGGAAGGACCTTCGCATGGCTTAGTTTTTTTCGTGACACATTCGTGACACAAATATACAAACCATTAGAAACTAATGCAAAGTTTGAGTCCGATGAATCTCAATATTTACAGTAATCGTAAGACAAATGATATATTATGAAAAACTCTAATAAAATAAGAAATTATGCCTTACAAGCAGAGGGTCCGCGGTTCGAACCCGTGTACTCCCACAAAGGTCACCTTAGGTGGCCTTTTTTTATTTCTATACTGACCTTTCTGTATTCGGAAATAAATACACGAATACATTACCCAAAATAAACCCTCAACCTTCTCGCGGCTTCTATCAAAGTCTCTTCCTTCTTTGCAAAACAAAACCGAACAATCCTTTCACTACTACCCTCTTTATAAAAAGGACTTAACGGAATCGTCGCTACCCCTCCATGAATCGTAAGTTCTGTAGCAAAGGATAAATCATCCATGGATGATGCTTCACTATAATCTGCGAGGATAAAATAACTTCCATAACACGGAAGAAATTTAAGCGGCAAATTTTCCATCAATCGAATACATAAATCCCTTTTCGCCTGGTAAAACAAACCGATGGAATTGAAGTCTGCATGATGCCGTATGTAGGCTGCGATGCCAACCTGCAATGGCCGGTTTACAGAAAACACATTGAACTGATGGATCTTTCTAAACTCACGCGTCAATTCAGGTGGTGCTATTACATACCCTATTTTCCAACCTGTGACATGCAAACTCTTTCCAAAAGAGTAGACTACAAATGATCGCTTGTATAATTCAGGATAGCGCAAAACCGATGCATGCCTATGACCGTCGAAAATAATGTGTTCATACACCTCATCACTAATGAGGTAGAGATCATGCCTGGTGATAATCTCCTCCAGTTTTTTTAAATCCTCATCCATTAATAAAACACCACAAGGATTGTGAGGTGTATTAATCATGATAAGCTTTGTCCGGGGAGTTATTTGAGATTCAACTTCATTCCAATTCACCTGATAATAGGGCGGCTGAAGTTGAACTGTTTTCACTACACCGCCATACGAAATCACAGAAGGGATATAACTATCATAACTCGGCTCAAGCACTATCACTTCATCACCCGGACTAATCATACATCCAATAATGCAATTCAAAGCCTGAGTGCCACCGGCTGTTGCTGTGATTTCAGTTTCAGGATCCGGGGTCCAATCGTAGTCGTGATCTATTTTTTCGGAAATAGCCACCAGCAATTCAGGTACACCGGGCATGGGCGCATATTGATTGTGACCGCCCTGTATGGCATCAGAAACGAGCGACAGCAATTTGGGATCAGCATCAAAATCAGGAAATCCCTGTGATAGATTAATAGCCTGATGCGCTGTGGCGAGACGAGACATCACTGAAAAAATAGTAGTACCTACATCAGGTAGTTTACTCACTAATTCTTTCACGTGCGATTCTGATAGCGTTCGTAAATTTTACTAATACCATCTGCAAGTTTCCGGTCTTTTTCTGTGATCACACCGCCTGCATCATGTGTGCTGAGGTGAATGATCACTTTATTCCACACGTTGGACCAATCCGGATGGTGGTTTTTTCTCTCCGCAAGCATTGCCACCTCGGTCATGAATGCCCAGGTTTGTGAAAAGTCTTCAAACAGAAATTCTGCGTTGAGTTTATCATTTTTTTCGATCCACGTCATGTTATAAAAATTTAAAGAGATTGAAGATATATAGGAAGGGATCGTGTTACAATTCCCAATTCCAGTTGTCCATTTCTGAAATGGTAGCCGTCAATAAGTCGATCGTAGAAGAGATGTCATCCATGTGCGCCATTTCAATACTTTGATGAATGTGCCGCACCGGAATTGAAATAGCTCCTGCGATGGACCCTTTGGATCCCTGGCGCTGGAGTGCTGCTGTATCAGTTCCACCGGCCGGCAATATTTCAAGCTGACAAGTGATCGCATGTTTGTTAGCAAGTGATTTCATGTAAGAAACCATTCGCGTGTCACATATGATCGAACCATCGAGGATTTTAATAGCGGTTCCTTTGCCAAGTCTTGTGACCATTTCAAATGGCATTGCACCGGGTGTATCATAGGCAATCGTCACATCCAAACCGATTCCAAAATCAGGATCTACATGTCCTGCAGCATTAAATGCACCGCGAAGTCCTACTTCTTCCTGCACCGTAAATGCAGCATAAAAATCATACGGAATTTCTTTTCCTTTCAATGCCTTCAACGTTTCGATCAGTATATAAACCGAAACGCGGTTGTCCAATGATTTTCCATTAATACAATCACCCATTACAACCAGTTCCCGTTCCCTTGTAATTGGATCCCCGATAGAAACAAGACTTTTAACTTGTTCGACAGGCATTCCTACATCAATAAAATAATCGCGTATCTGTGTTATTTTATTTTTCTCATCGGCGCTCATGAGATGAATGGGTTTGCTCCCCATGACTCCCGGAACATCTTCGATACCATGCACAATCACCCGTTGGGCGGTGAGGGTTTTTGGATCAAATCCGCCTAACGGATGAAATCGAATAAATCCTTCATCATCAACATGCGTCACGATAAAACTAATTTCATCCATGTGCGCTGCAACAAGAATTCGTTTTGATTCACGTCCTCTTTTCACACAAATAAGAGATCCCATGGTGTCAATGAAAAATTCATCAACGAGGTCCTTGATCTCTTCTTTGACTAATTGTCTGATTTTATGTTCAAAGCCCGGGGCGCCCGGTGTCTCTGAAATTTTTTTTAGTAACTCAAAATCAATCATAAAAGAAAGGACTAAGGACAAAGGACTAAATGACGATTATGAACTCAAAACTCGGATTAAGGAGTGATAAAGTAGAAAGTAGAAACTAAAAATTAGAAATTGGAAACTAGAAATTAGAAGGTAGAAATTAGAGGTAGAAGTTAGAAATTAAAAAGTAAGACAAAATATCCAGGCCAAATGATCAAAGTGAAAAGTAAATGGGAATCTAAAACATTACTTCGGCAAGCTTGACCACTGTCTATTTACTTTGTATTACCCATTAGATTTTTAATGATCGGTGAGATTGCCAATAAAACTACACCACATATGACACCATAAATGGCCAATTCCTTATATCCTGTTGTATATGCGACAAGTTTCTCCACCACTGTGGCATTGTCTCCCGGGGCTGTCATTCCTTTACCAAGGATACCGGCTACATAGTGACCATATCCGCTTGCCAGAAACCACATACCCATCATCAATCCCATCATGCGTTTAGGTGCAAGTCTTGTCATCAGGGACAAACCAATAGGCGATAAACAAAGCTCCCCAAACGTCACTACAAAATATGCAAGTGTGAAAATTTCAAGAGATGTAAGTCCTTCGGGACTCGCGAAGTTGATAGTGGTATAAAATATGTAAAAGCCCAGTCCTAAAAGTAAAAATGCAATACCAAACTTTAGTGGTGAATTAGGTTCCAGTTTTCGTTTGCTAAGCCAAACCCAAAGCAGGCCAAGGAGAGGAGCAAATATGATGACAAACAACGCATTCGAAGAGTTATTGACAATATTCGGATCCATATTGATACCAAAAAAACTATGCTCGACATTATAAAGCGCAAAAAGGCTAAGTGACCCTCCACTCTGTTCAAAAAAGGCCCAGAACAGCATTGAGAAAACAATAAATATCAGCGCCGCTATTATTTTCTTATTCTCCGCCCATGTGTGATGGGTCATTTCATAAAACACATACAGAAGAGTAGCAGGTCCTGCTATCAGCATGAAAATATCAGTGTATTCTGTGTTTTTGATCAGCAATAAAATAAGCGGTATTACAGCAAGTGAACCTATGTATGTCGCAATTTCAAGTGTCCTTTTCTTTGCGGGTGAAAACTCCGGATTGAGCGGGGATAGGCCAATAGGTCCAAATGATTTTTTGGTGAAAAACAATGTGATTAAACTGATACACATTACGATTCCCACTAGGGCAAATGCTAAACTCCATGAATGATACTTTCCGACCCAGATCATCAAAACACCTCCAAGTAATGCCCCAAGGTTTATCCCTGCATAGAATAAACTAAAACCTGCTTCCCGGCGTGTATCGCCTTCTTTATACAATCCACCAACCATGGTTGAAATATTAGGCTTAAAAAACCCTGTACCAATAATGGTGAAACAAATACCGATATAGAAGAACTCTGCGGGTGAGGCTGCTACAATAAATCCGCCAAGGGCCATTAGTGCGCCTCCCCAGAATAAAGATTTTTGGAATCCAAGAATCTTATCCGCGAACAGACCACCTACAAAAGTGAAAATATAAATGAATGCCTGAATAGCACCATACTGCAGAGTGGCTGTTCCATCCTGAAGGAGCAGCTGGTCTACCATAAAGACGGTTAACATACCCCTCATGCCGTAAAAGCAAAATCTCTCCCACATTTCTATGGAAAACAGATACCAGATCTGCTTAGGGTAAACACCAGTGAAATTCTGGATGTTGTCTAAATCAGCAACCGCATCATTACTTTCTTTAATCGAGCTCATATAGTATTATTATTTAATAAGTTGGTGAAAAAAGCCTTGGTTAAATAGTGTCTCATATCTAAACTAAAAAAGGATCGGACCTTTCAGACGTACAGCATCGATCCAACATGAGGCAAAATAGGAAAAAATATGAGTGGATGTGAAGCCATCCAATTTGCTTCCATTTTGGGCTACCAGAGAAAGAAACCTGACTCTTCAAAAGATCGATGATACGGGAGGTATTAAAAGACTTTCTGGAGCTCACTATCTTTTTTTATAACCGGATCAGCTCCAATAATCAAAACTTTCCACCCCGCCTGCTCTACCATAAACCGAATGACATCAAGTAATTCGTCACGTTTATCGTCCGCAGCTTGCATCAAAGAAGTCTTGTGCACTTGTGAAACAATAAATTCTTTTGCCCGGGAATTGATGGTGTTATAATCATCTGCTGAAAAAGGATTGAACAATCCTTCAGACAGGTCGTAATAGTCAAGATCGTGTTCAACAGAAATAATTTCTGCCGGAGGAAGTCCGGAAATCACGAGCGTGTGACTTTTTTGATCAGGTACCATTTCCAGTTTGCTCAGATCATAACCAACAGATACAGTAGCTTTCACACGGATCAAGGCTTTGCTGCTGAAAAGCGGAATATCAAATGGATAGGATTCTTTGTATTCGTAGATCTCTGAAAATTGTCCTTCGGCGGTGACTAGTTTGCAAACGGTGCGGATCTTTTCAAGAAGGACCACGCTACTCTCAGAAACTTTCGGTTCCGGCCATTTAAATTTCATACCCCACCAGAAAGAAAGAAATAATGCTGCAATGGCAATGATCATCCAACCTCCTTGACGCAATTTGCTCATGAGGAGTTTATTTGGTGACGATCAGTGGGTATTTAAGGCCTTTATGTTTCGAAAGGACGGCTTTTATTTTACCAACGGATACCGGGCTTTCGATCATCAATGGAAGCCTGTTGCTATCCGCTGACATATAAATATCCATCCTTGTATCTTCTTTGAAAAAATGGCCCGAAACGACTTGAGGACGGATTAGATGTGTTTTTTGTTTCCCAAGCCCGCGAATTTTTACATCCAGATTTTTAGAACGTAATTCAACCTTCAGCGGATATTCTTCTTCTACAAATACTTTGATGTCAAATTGCTGTCCTGATTTTAATTTATCGAAATTGGCATTTCGGATATTATAAACGATGGAAACGATATCATGCATACAGCCGGAAAAATTCGCCTGGTAGTGTTTTTCTTCTTTACCCGGCCAGCCTTTGATTGCGCTTATTTTTTTATTTTTTTGATCAAAAGTGAATTTATCCCACCAGACAAATTTTCCTTCCTGTATATTTCTGGTGAATGAAAGGGGCAGTAATGTTTTTTTATCGATCACACTCTCGTAATGGTCGTTGACTTTATAAAACCACTCAAAAGCATTAATCGTTTTTCCATCGATGGATATATAATACCGGTCTCCTAAATCTTTTACTTTGAAGGTAGCCTCACCTGCGGCGATCCAAATAAAGTTGAGTTGATAGTAAAGTTTGTAGGTGATTTCTTCACCACCTTGCCAGCTATAATTTACTGTATTACAGTAATCATGAACAACTGGAATCGATTCAATGGCCTTTGGCTTGATCAGGAATAGCA
>JAYUXX010000538.1:0-6518 GCA_043752765.1 Saprospiraceae bacterium
ATGGGTAAATAGTACCACTCGTTTAACAGCTGCCCAGGAAGCACGGACAAATATTTCAGTGGTCGAAGATGATCATGTAATCATCACGGATATATTTCATTCGAAGCATTGTCTTACCTGTTCACATGTGATGTCATAAAGAATCAATTTCGTTGTCTATTAATAATCAAAACATATGTCTACGCCTTTTCTAGCTGAGATTAAAATAATATCGTGGAATTTTGTTCCACAGGGTTGGGCGTTTTGTAATGGTCAGCTTCTCCCTATCAATCAGAATCAGGCACTTTTTTCTCTTTTGGGAACTACATATGGAGGAAATGGCCAAACAAATTTTGCGCTTCCTGATTTGAGAGGACGCACTCCCATTCACACTGGTGGAGGATTTACACAGGGACAACAAGCAGGTGAAGAAGCACATACGCTTACAATCACTGAATTGCCCACACACAATCACCTTGTCAATGGAATTTCTCCAACCACACCGGGGTCCAATGTCAACAATCCGGTAGGCGCTTTTCTCGCAAACAGTGCACCAAATGAGCTTTATAATGCCGGAGGAGGATCACCTCCTGTGGTTGCCCTTGCAAGTAGTACGATTTCGAATGTTGGTGGGAGCCAGACACATCAGAATATGCAACCCTATCTCACATTAAATTTTATGATTGCGCTTAGCGGAATATTTCCTTCGCAGTAAATGAATTGACAACTGTTTTATCCAAATTGAATTTAAAATCATGGCAACTCCATTTGTAGGTGAGATCAGAATGTTTGCAGGCAACTTCGCTCCGGTAAGCTGGGAGTTTTGCTCCGGACAATTATTACCTATTTCCGAAAATGAAACGCTTTTTCAACTTATAGGAACAACCTATGGGGGAGATGGGCAGGAAACTTTTGCTCTGCCTGACCTAAGGGGGAGAATACCCATTCATGTAAATGCAAGTCATACTTTTGGTGAGAGCGGAGGGGTGGAAAGTGTTACACTTACCGCTGCACAATTACCTGTACACAATCATCCTCTGTTAGCATTTGAGAGTACTTCCAATTCGCCTAATCCGGCTGACAACCTATTGGGACGTTCTACTCAGGTTGACATGTTTTTCGATGGCAATCCAACTCAATCGATAATGCTCAATCAATAACTGCAAATGGGGGCAGTCAGCCGCATGACAATATGATGCCATATCTCTGTGTGAGTTTTATTATTTCACTATTTGGCGTATTTCCAAATTAAATCTAACCGATGGATCCTTTTATAGCTGAAATCAGAATTTTTGCGGGTAATTTTGCGCCTACGCGCTGGGCAAAATGCGAGGGCCAGTTACTTCCTATAAGTCAAAACACAGCCTTGTTCACGCTTTTAGGTACTACTTATGGCGGTAATGGCCAAAGTACGTTTGCTCTCCCTGATCTACTAGGCAATGCGGCTATGCACCATGGACAAGGGCCCGGACTTTCTGACAGATTTCTCGGTGAAGCCGGGGGTGCTCAAACGACTAGTTTATTAATCTCTGAGATTCCTGCACACAATCATATCATCCGAACGGTGAATGCTGCGGGCGATGCAAACATTCCCATGGGTTTAAATATTGCCAGATCTGCCAATGGTTCAGTGTTTAATACGGCTACATCTCCTCAGGTACAACTAGCCCCTCAAGCTCTTGGGACAACAGGTGGTTCATTACCTCACAATAACCTGCAACCTTTGTTAACTCTCAATTTTATTATTGCACTACAAGGTGTCTTCCCTGGTCATCCATAATTAGAGATTATCGGACGAAATTATTCGCGAAAGCAAGTTCATTTTTATGAGGTATGATTCATGGCTTGTTGATTTTCTCGTAGGTTAGGTTATAGAGAAGAAATTCCCTTCAATTCACAGGTTCTAACATTGATTTAACCCTTCGTATTTTCCTGAGTGTATAAGGGTGGAAACTCTTTATTATCATTGCCAAATATGGAGAGCAGAATCATTGATCGTTTTGAGAGCCCCGAAGCAGGTCCCTTATTGATTTGTATTGGAGGCATGCATGGAAATGAACCTGCCGGTATTGAGGCTATTCAAGAGGTTTTTAAACTGTTAGAAAAAGAACCGGAGTTAAATCCAGGATTCCGATATCGCGGTAACATGGTAGGAGTGCGCGGTAACCGGCATGCAATTAACTTGAAAAAAAGATTTATTGATCGCGATCTCAATCGAATGTTGACAGTATCTGAAATTGATCGAATAAAAAAGATTGAACAACCTAACCGGACCATTGAAGAACAAGAATGTATTGAATTGGTAATTGCAGTCGAAGAAGAGATTGAAAAATATAAACCTGAGTTTACACTTATTCTTGATTTTCACACAACTACAGCAGACGGTGGAATTTTTACAATCTCATCGAAAGATGACACCAGCCTCGAATTAGCTTTAGGTTTGCATGCGCCCGTAATACTTGGAATCGCTGAAGGATTGATAGGCACTACCATCGAATATTTCAATCGGCCTGCAGCTAATTGCTTTTGTATTGTTTTCGAAGCGGGTCAACACAATGACCCACAATGTGTACATCGGACAGTTGCTGCTATTGTCAATAGTATGCGAAGTATTGGATCTGTTGAGCCCAGAGATGTGGATCACCGTCATGATGGATTATTGATCAGCTTATCGATCGGATTACCAAAGGTGACCAGGTTAATCTATCACTATAAAATAATGCCTGAAGAAAACTTTACCATGATACCGGGGTATACAAATTTCAAAAGCATATTGAAGGGGGAACATCTCGCGACGAATGAATCCGGCAACATCTATTCTCCATTTGACGGATTGATACTTATGCCTAAATATCAGGCACAGGGCGAAGACGGGTTTTTTATTATTGAACCTGTATCGTTTTGATCAGGGCTTGATATCACACGATCCCTGAATGGTAATCGTGCCATTATTTTCTAACGGAATCGAACTAGAGCCCACTGCACGCTGAAGATCAGTTTCTCTCAATATCAGGGTTCCGTTGTTGTCGATCACACTTCCACTCGCAGCGGTTCCACCAATCAACAAAGCATTTTGCATTTCTACAGTCTTACCGATTGGAATGGTCAAAACAGAGGTAGTTCCTTCTGCTTTGATGGTAATATTTGAACCAGCCGTGGGCATCCACTTCCAACTACCGTCAGCGACAATTGGACCTGCGGTAATTAGAATAGTTTGATTGTTAAGCGAAGAAGCAAATAAAACGGGCTCATTATCATCTGCACACATTGATACATTGCGTAGAGACCCGTTGCCACCATCAGTTGCAACAGTCACCATATTGCATCGTATGTTCACTGTATAATCTTCAACCTCCCCAAAAGCAAATGCATCGCATGCAAGAGGGGCCGCATTGTATCGCATGGATACACGTAGCCTTGTAGTGCCCGTCGTGACACTCAATGGGATCGTGATATTTCCGGTAGCAGGGGTTTGTGTAGGTCCGGCTGCAAAAACCTGTTCTCCGGTATCAGCGAAATCACCGTCTTTATTAAAATCTATCCAAACACGGTAAAATTCATTTCTGGTTGCCTGAGCAAACTGGGGTGTAATTGAAATAGCATGCACTCCCCCCCTGGATAAGGAAATCGTTTCATTCGTAAAATCACTATACGTCGATGAGCCGGATTGTTTTGTAAACCCTGCAAAAGCAACTGTTTTTATCCATTCGATACTTGCGTTTATACCTTGGCTGGGGCAGTAAAACGGACCACTGTAACAAGTTCTGGTAAGTGTAAACGAACCCACTTGTCCACCCCAACCCTGCACTAACACATAGTAGGTAACACCGTTAGTCGTGGGAAAGGAAATCAGACTACCTGTATTACAATAATCGTCATTACCGGTTACACAAACGAAGCCTGAACAACTTCCTGAGTATGCATTTAATTTAATATCGTATCCGTATTGCGAACAGGTTGAAAGCACAGTATTCTGACCATTTCCTAAGAACGTAAACCAAATGCCCGGAGCTTCTATCGGTGTTCCGCAATTTGTAGCCTCAGGATCCGGATAGGCCAAAGTTGTATTCCCGGAAATAGAAGTCCCGCAAGGTAAATTAATAGCCATAGTACAAAAGTCACCCGGGATAGGAATGATCGTGTTGAAACTTTGAGTTGTACATCCCGGCACATCTCCTGCAGTTCCATAGGGCGTAATTTTCACATAAATCGTTGCGCTGTGAGGCAAATATCCTGGAGGGTCGTAGCTGATAACGTTTCCAACATCTACGAGATTTGCTATCTGACCTCCGGTCGGTGTCGTGCCAATCGTAATCTTATATCCTAATTGATTGCCGGCTGAATGTGCCCATTGAATGACTGCAGTCAAAGAAACATTTGTAGCATCACCAAGCGGACTTGTCAATTGTGTACACAGGGGTGGAGAATCCGGTTCTGTTGTAAAAGATTGATATGTACAACTTGCCTCACCGAGCTCATTGTACGGAACAATCTTTACAAAAATGATTGTGTTGAATGGCAATGCGTTTATAGGATTGTATGTAGTCACCAATCCCAAATCCGCGTTATTTAAAATTTCAAAACCATTAGGCGTGGTTCCAATTGTCAGCTTATATCCATTAGCCCCTGATGCACTTGCCCAAAATAAATTTGCATACACATCAACATTTAGAGCGTTAGGTCCGGGATTGGTTAGGGAGGTGCACAATGGTGGTGTACAGGTTCCTGTATTGCACTGAGCAGTATTATATTCTGCCCTGATGCGGTCACCTGGTAATGGGCCAAATCCATTATTAAAATTGATTCCGATCCCACCGATGAGATGACAATAGCTCATGATAGTACCACTCGCAGGAAGAATTGGCACATTGGGGTTGTAGCATGCAGCTCCTTCAGGGGTCTGTCCATTATTAGCTGCCCATTGATTTCCACAATCATCTATCTGCGTATTGTTGCCATTCCATGCACATGCATGTGTATGTTGTGAACCCATATTATGACCCATCTCATGTGTAACAACTTCAACATTCCATGAATATGTAGGAACAGGAACAATCGTTGTAGTCAGAGATGCACTGAAAGCACAAGGAACAGAATTTGAACACAAGACATCCAGATATGCAATACCTCCACCTAACGTTCGTGTACTTAGTAAATGAGCAAGTCGCCCGTTGTATGTAAGTGTATCGATATGGTTTGCAAAAGCAGTAAGCACAGCGTTTGTTGAATTCAACCCTGCATATGGATCAGATGTAGTGTACACCAAAACATCAGACACTGTAACCGGAATACTTTCATTGTCATAAAGTGTGATCACTTCATTCCAGAGATCCGCTACCCATGCTTCAGTGTTGGCTAAACTGGATCCATTATCCAGATAAGATTTATAATCAGCTTCGACATAAACCTCAACACAGTTGCCGGTTAAGGATCTGTTGGTGGAGGTAGGTGGATCAGGATGATAGTCTTTCGTGTCCTCTGTAAAACAATCTAATTGTTTGGGGATGATGAGATCTGTATCCGAAAAGGCAATATAATTTCCATCCTTGGTTTGCTGAATTCTTTTGTTACCAGTTTCATCAGCATAAAATATTTGAATTCGATTTTCGAAAACGCTGACGATGGCCAAAGAATTGATATTGCCATGAATCATGCCTCTGTAAAAGTGATGATTTGGGTTTGGTGCAATGGAGACTCCTTCACTTGTTTTGATTCGTGCGGAATGGCTGTAAACATTTACTTTATATAGATCAAGTTGAATATTGAATGGTTCGGGCAACTCCAACCGAAACAGTCCCGGATCGCTGGATTTAAGTTGATTAAATACCTCACTGCGAATGGTAAGGGCATATGAATTTTTCACATAACCTGAAAATTCTTGTTTGGATTCGGCTGCAGGATTAAAAATTGAAAACGATTCGGGTTGCTTTCCATTAAATAAATTCAACGCCTGTAGAGCAACAGGTTTTTGTGAGAAGCCTCCGGAAACGGCTAATAAGCAAGCTATTAGAGGTAATATGCTCTTGATCATGAAGTTATGCAATAAAAAAAACCTACTAAATATTTAGGTTCTCAGGGTGTAAAAAATAGAAGTAACCGGGGGTGTAAGCGGAATATAAAAATAACAAATTGTAACCTCTCCTCGTGTATACTGAATGTGAATGCTAGCATCAACCAAAAATTATATAAATCAATTTTATATTTAGGTACACATTTTTTATCATCCTTACCATTCGTAAAAATCTATCTATAATGAAACATGCCATTTCCTGGTTTGAGATCCCATCAATTGATCTTGATCGTGCCACTTCGTTTTATGAAAGCATTTTTAATGTTCGGCTTTTCCCTATGGATCTCGCACAGATACGCATGCGCCTGTTTCCGATTGATGATCCATCTACGGGCGTCGGGGAGCAATCGTACACGCCGAAGGGTTTTATGAACCATCACCTGTTGCAGGCCCTCTTATATATCTGAATGCTAATCCTGATGTGCAAGACGTGTTGGACAGGGTTGAAGGTGCTGGAGGTAAAATTATA
>JAYUXX010000539.1:0-2628 GCA_043752765.1 Saprospiraceae bacterium
TATGTCGGGCGTTTTGGCAGCCTGGGATAAGAAGCTCGATGTTTTTGGAATCTTCATTATTGCCTTTATTACCGCAATGGGTGGAGGCACGCTTCGTGATATTTTGATAGGAGATTTGCCCGTCAATTGGATGTTGAATACCCAAAATGGTGTGGTAGTCCTGGTAAGTGCTGCCATTGCCATTCCCTTTCATAAAGCAATTGGCAATTTTCAAAAAGTATTGCTTGTGTTTGACTCGTTGGGTCTCGGACTTTTCACAGTTGTCGGGATTGAAAAAGGAATCGATTTTGGCTTCAGCCCGGGCATTTGTGTTGCGCTCGGAATTATCACCGGCTGTTTCGGTGGTGTAATACGGGATATTTCAATTAATAATATCCCGTTGATTTTTCAGAAGGAGATCTATGCTTCAGCGTGCATCATCGGAGGCATTATGTATTTTCTCTTACAACCACACATAGCAACAGATGTGCTGGATATCATCATAATTGTGATCATATTCATGATCAGGATGCTAGCTGTAAAATTGAACTTTAGCTTGCCCGACATGTACGCAAAAAAGAAACCGCCGCCACTTGAAAAGTAAAGCACAAAGTTGCTTTAGCGAGCATAAGCAATCGCTCTCTTTTCTCTGATTACAGTCACTTTTACTTGACCCGGATATTGCATCTCATTCTGGATCTTCTGAGAGATCATGAAAGAGAGATCATCTACATTCTCATCGGAGACTTTTTCACTTTCGACAATGACACGCAATTCACGCCCTGCTTGTAAAGCGTATGCTTTTTGAACACCTTCAAATCCCATCGCGAGATCTTCAAGATCACCAATTCGCTTGAGATAACTTTCAAGGATTTCTCGACGTGCACCGGGACGTGCGCCACTGATAGCATCACAGGCCTGCACTACCGGTGAAATAATATTGTTCATCTCGATCTCATCGTGGTGAGCTCCGACTGCATTGCACACATCAGGTTGTTCTCCGTGCTTTTCACAGATCTGCATACCGAGGATAGCGTGGGAAAGTTCTGATTCTTCTTCAGATACCTTCCCAATATCATGAAGCAAGCCTGCGCGCTTAGCAACTTTAACTTGTTTCGGATTCAGACCAAGTTCTGCAGCCATAACACCACACAGAGATGCCGTTTCTATACTGTGTTTTAATAAGTTTTGTCCATAAGATGAACGGAAACGCATTCGTCCCACCATTTTTACCAGGTAAGGATTTAGTCCGTGGATATCCAGATCGATCACGGTACGTTCACCGATCTCAACAATTTGCTCATCCATTTGCTTTTTTACCTTGGCTACTACTTCTTCAATTCTTGCAGGGTGAATACGTCCGTCCGCCACCAGCCGCTTCAATGCGATACGGCATATCTCTCGACGGATCGGATCAAAACTTGAGATCACGATTGCTTCAGGTGTATCATCTACTACAATTTCTGCACCTGTGGCAGCCTCTAATGCACGAATATTTCTTCCTTCTCTTCCGATGATTTGCCCTTTGATATCATCTGATTCGAGGTTGAAAACAGATACTGTATTTTCAATTGTGTATTCAGCACACATCCGCTGGATGGTCATGATGACGATCTTTTTAGCTTCTTTCGCTGCATTTGCTTTCGCATTTGCAACGGCTTCTTTTTCAACAGCCATAGCTTGTGCCTCTGCCTTGGATCGGATTGCATCGATGAGTTGATCCCGGGCCTGCGATTCAGTCAGCCTGGCAATAGTCTCAAGTTCTTTAATGATCTTTTCAGTTGAGTGGTCTAATTCCTCTTTCCGCTTCGTGACCACTTTCATTTGCTTCTCAAGATTTTCCTTGATTGCCTTTATTTCTGATTCTTTTACTTCAAACGCTTCTGCTTTTTGATTGATCGTTTCCTGCCTTGTTTTAAGATCATTTTCTTTATTGACAACATCTACCTCCCTTTCCTTTAATTCGATTTTGTGTTGGACTTTTTCAGTTTCAAACTGAGCTTTGAGTTTACCATACTTTTCTTTAGCTTCCTGAATTTTACGGTTTTTGATAGTTTCATTTTTAGCTTCTGATTGGGCTAAAAGTTTTTCAGCTTTCATTTCGGCTTCATCCATCATTCGCTTCGCGTTGAGACGTGCTTCCTGGATCGCCAGATCTGCTTTTTGATTGCTGTCTTCGAGGAGTCTCTTTTTACCTCCCTTGATGAACATAGTGGCCACTACATAGCCTATTACTATTCCCAGCACACCCAGTCCTGCGGCAATTAAGATCGTTTCATTCATGTCAAATAATATTTAAGGTCAACGAATATGGATCGTTGGCTACGCAGCAAAAAAGATGTATAAAACAGGTGGAGATTTAGTGGATTGCCTGGGCTTCGAGCACTTCGAGTTGCTTTTGAATATCTACCAATGCATTCCATGATGCATCATCAAGCGTTCTGTCCTGGACTTTATGAAAATCCACAGCATAGGTCAGTAGTGCCATCCGGATACAATCATTAATATCCATCCTTGTAAACTCAGACTGATATTGATTGATTCGGTTATTTACTTCCTCAATGGCTTTTTGTACATATACTTCCTCGTCTTCCGAGACTTTGAGAGGGATTTTCGTGCCGGCTATGTTTGCTTCTATCCGATGCATAT
>JAYUXX010000540.1:0-2623 GCA_043752765.1 Saprospiraceae bacterium
ACTGAAATACCCTCAATCAGAATATCATCCAGGTACATATTGTTTCCATAACCTGACTGATTCAAAAATGTGATCGAAACATACTGCCCGATATATTCACTCAGGTCAAGTGAAATATGACGCCATTCCTCACAATTTTGCGGAGCGAATACATCATACTCATATAAACTGTCCACGCCTATTCCACTGGATGTTGTACTTAATTCAGCACCACCACTACGGAAAAGGGTTTTATATGATTTGCCACAATTATTAGTCAGTAACACTTTCAGTGAATCAATAAAATAGTTACCATCAAAATAGGGAGCATAGGCAACTTTGAAATTTAGCGTCGGCTCCAGAATTTTTGAAAGATCAATATTGACAGGCATTACAATTTCGTCACGACCATAACTACTGTAGATATAGTTATTAACAAAAAATGCAACGTCACCTTCTGGATTGCATGTTAATAATTCGATAGGTTCCCAGGTCAGGCCACCATCCGGATTATTGATTGTAAAAGATTCACTCGTAGAAAAATCTATTAAAGGAGGGACCTCATTTATTTCCGGTTCTAATATTTCAATCATATCCGGAATATTCTTCGAAGCGGTTCCGAATGGATTGGTGACCGTAAGTGTTACACCATAAACTCCAGGTTGATCATAAAGTACTTTAGGATTTCGCAATTGAGAAGTTGAAGGAATTCCACCTGGGAACTCCCATTCCCATTGTGCTCCTTCATGAGACAACATTGAATAATCATCAAACTGAATTGTATCACCCGGACAAGATGTTTCTCTTTTATTAATCATTGGTTGAGGAAGTGGTCGTGACGGAACAGCAAATGGTGCCTCCCATATTCCTTTACTATAAGCCCCTAATCGAATCTTATGATCGCGATAGAAAGGTCGTAGAATACATGTTGAGATTTGCGCAGGAAGACCATCATTGTATGGCATCCATTCCGGCATCGTAGCGTCTTTAAACCATATTGTGCGGAATGTTCCCAGATATATTCCACCATCTGTTCCACCCTGATGTAAGATGTGAGTAATATGTTCACCATTCAATGCAGGAGTAGTAAGATTCTCCCACGTATCGCCGCTGTTGGATGTAGTATATATTTTCTCACCATCATTTGCATCTGCGTATGCGAGCCATAACTGTTCTTCTTCTTCAGGGCTCATTGCAATGAGGACGCGTCTTGCATAACCCGTTGGCAATGTTAGTAGATTCCAACTCAATCCTCCATCAATGGTCTTCCACAAGAACCCCGGTGCCCAGGTGTCGGCAGCTCGTTGAAACAAATACATAACTTTTGGATTTCTCCGACTGATTTCAAATTGCATTGTACGTGCATTCACATCAGCTCCAAATTCAAACAATACATTCCAGTTTGCACCACCATCCGTTGTCTTCCAAATTTTATTTTCATTGGTCAAATAGAAGGTATTCCAGCATAAAGGATCCCATTCCATTTCTCCACTTTCTGCATCGTAATAACTTTCATTCGGTGCCTTTCCAATAGAGAAATATTCAGCATAACCATTTTGTGATTCAGGCAGAATAACTCCACCGATATCCGAGTAATATGTCTTGCGACCTTCACCGGGGTTGACATAACCTGTCGCGGCTTCCCCGCCTCCGAGACTAAGACATTCACCGGGCATCCAGTTTTCATGCCATCCGGAATTACCATTATGATACCGGCCACCGACGAGGATATCTTCATTCCATCCTGTACCAAATCCCCAAAAATCAGATCCGGTGATTCCCCTGTTGCGGGCATAATTGGTAGTAAAAAAATCATCTGAATATTGAACGCCTCCATCACTTGTCATCCATACATCATCACCATTGATTTCAATTTCCTGGCAGTCCGGATGAACATAATTAAATGAATTCCCACAGTAACCGCCATTACACGTGAATGTAAATCCACCATCTGTCGAATACCAGAGGTTGAGAAATCCTGCCATCAATTGATCGGGGTTTGTATCAGACGCATCAAATCCCAGATTGTAAAAACCCTGGTGATATCCTCCTGTCCTTCCGATGGTGGCCATGTTGGGGTGAACGGTTTCATCCCATGGTCCTCCTGCCGGACCATTTGGTAAAACCCATGTTTCACCTGCATCATCTGAACGCCATATTCCAATAAATCCAGAATCATCAGTTTTAGCTTCGCCTATCAACACAGCATAAATTCGATTGGGATCAGCTTTCGTTACCGCAAGTCTTGCACCTCCATCATTTCGCCCTTCCAAATCTGAAAAGAACCAACCTGTGTCCTTAAGAATCCATGTAAGCCCTGCATCGGATGATTTATAAAAGCGGCATATTCCTAATGCGGGATCATTGTGCACCAAAAAACCAATATTCGGATCATCGGATTTCCATTCGATATCATAGCATGCTTCTTCAATGATCCGATTCCATGTTAATCCCATATCAGTGCTTCTGTACAAGCCATGTTGAGTAGCAGCTAAAACGATACTATCATTTCCGGGATTCACAAGGATTTCGTTGGACCACATATCCGAGTCTTCCAAAACGATTTCCCATGTGCGTCCACCATCAATGGTTTTTCTGATCCTGTTGAATTCACCGGCAAATACTATATCCGGATTAGTTGGAT
>JAYUXX010000541.1:0-14695 GCA_043752765.1 Saprospiraceae bacterium
AGATAATACGAAGAAGCATTATAGTAGTCACCCATCGATGGACCAGCCATCACTTTGGTGATGTTAGCCTGAACTGTTTGATCCGTGTTGGTTTTAATAGCAATCGGAATGTATACATTATCCCAAAGCAAATAAAAGTCCCCACTTGTCGTAGTCAGATTATCAAATCCAATCATCATAGATTCAACATTGATTTCCTTTGGCATCAGGATGGACTCAGTTGTAATCATTGTGGGTTGAACATCAGATTCGAGGTACGAACCGAAATTGGTGGAGTTATGCGGATAGAGCATAAATGTCCACGTTTTTTTCCCTGGCTTAGACAACATTGCATAAGAACCTTTTTTTACATCCACGCCTCCAAAATTTACATCATCGCTGAATGTAATCTTGGTAGCAGCATTAGCACCTGTACGCCATACCTGGTCATACGCAACAAGATCTCCAAAAATTACTCTGCCTTTTTTGCTCGGCCTTGAATACTCTACCACAACATCAGTGAGTCCGATTCGCTGTTCAATTTTAGCAGCAGGACTTGGAGCAGGTGTAGTGATTTGCGCCTGGATCAGGTTAGAAACAAGCGTTAAAAACAAAAATAAAATACCGGTCTTTTTCATTTGAATAGGATTTATGATGTTAAAAAGTAATCGCAAGGCAACTTTCAGCAAAAGGCTTTTAAAGTAAAAAGCACCTCATTGCAGAAGTGCTTTAAGTGACAGCGCTGGGATTCGAACCCAGGACCCACGGCTTAAAAGACCGTTGCTCTACCGACTGAGCTACGCTGTCAGAGATGCACCTTCGCGCAAATAAGGCCGCAAATATATTACTTTTTCATACTGAGCCTAAAATGACTCCTGTAATTTGACGTTTTTCTGATCGTTATTCTGCCTTTGCATCAATAGTATCAGGCATCGCAAGCAATCTCAAATTATATTTTCGACCCTCCTCTGCTTCCAGAATATTGCCAAAATGAACGCCCGCCTCCTGCAAGAGTTCATCAACCTCTGCATAACGGGATGAATAATGTCCGGTGATCAGGCAGCCCACACCGGCAGCACTGGCTATCCTTCCTGCATCTCCGGCAGTAGTGTGCCCTGTTTGTTCCGCCATGGCGCTTAATGCATTACTAAAGGTAGTTTCATGATATAAGACAGAAGATGATTTAATCCATGGAATTATACGTTCATCGTAACGGGTGTCCGAGCAATATGCATAGCTAAGTATCAAGTCTTTGCCAAAAGTCATTTTGGCGTTCTCAATCAACCTTCCTCCGATTTCAATATCCTCCCCTCTTTGCAACGCATTGATCTGTTCAATAGAAATTTTCAATCCAAGGATGATTTCTTTTCTGAGTTTAAAGATGGGGGAAACTTCCTTTATCAGGTATCCATTACAGGCGATACGATGTGACAATGGAAAAGTGAGGATTTCCAGATTTCCTTTGGACCAGATTTTACAGGGCGCCTCTGGAGCATTCTCTATAATAGTCAATGGGTAACTAATCGTTATTTCTGTAAACCGAAAGATTTCATTCAATAGACCCTTGATACCTGGTGGTCCATAAATAGTTAGTGCTTCCTTTCGCTGAAGATGATTGTAGGTACTCAATAGGCCCGGCAGGCCAAATACGTGATCACCATGTAAATGACTGATCAATATCACACTTATTTTGAAAGGCTTAATGCCTGCACGTTGAAAGCGCATCTGGGTACCTTCTCCGCAATCAATCAGGCAATAAAAATCTTCGTATTGCACTACCTGGGCAGATGGATGTCGCCCATGCATGGGTATAGCAGAACCCGAACCAATTACAGTCATAGCAAATTCAGCCATGGCAAAATGTAGCAGGTCTGATAATGTGAGTAAAAATTATTCTTCCTCGGTCGGAGCTTCAACTTCCAGGTTGCGCTCTACATCCTCCATAAACACATAGTCTATAGACTCAGTGACAGTAGGTACAATCGCCAGAATAGTATCTAATCGGGATATTTTGATGAGTTTTTCAACACTCGGATGCGTTATGCCCGTGATCACATAACTGCCATAATCTTTCCATAGTCGATTGGCAGTGAGAATAGCACTCAATCCGGAAGAGTCTACATACTTCACGTGACTCAGGTCAAATATGAGATTGCGAACTCCTTCATTTCTAAGAAAAACAAATTCCGATTTAAGATCAGGTGCGATGAGCGAATTGAGATTCTCTTCGTCAAGTGATAGTACGGCGTATTTGTCCTGTTTGTCTAAAGTAAACTTCATCCTATTTCGATTGGAAAAAACAAAACCCGGCAATACGTCAGGGCAGTGGCAAAAGTACCCTATTTTCGATAAATTATATCTAATGACTTTACGGAAAGAAATAGAAGGGAATTGTCGGCAAAAACATCACGATAATCCTGCCACTTAACAATATCAATATAGATAATCTGTTTCTTTGAAATCATTCTTTCCATCTTTTTGTTTTAATATGACAAAACGGCATAAAACATTGCAGCACAGCATGAATTGGCAGAATCAAACATGTATTTTAGGGGTTGGAATCATTTTGGATAGAGTGCTTTCACTAGAAAGAGTACATTTAGAAATAGTTTTTTATATTGGACAATAATTTAATATATCCTTATCAATACACATGAACAGAAAGTTTTCTCCCAAGGTTAAAAAGATTATTTCGCTTAGTCGAAATGAAGCTTTAAGACTCGGGCATGATTACATAGGCACCGAACACTTGTTACTTGGAATGCTTCAGGATAACGACAATCTGGCTGTCCGTGTGCTTGATGCCATGGATGTTGATTTCACTGAACTCAAATTTAAAATTGAGGATACAATTGCTGAAGGGAGAGTTGAACAAACACCTGTTGCCGCAGGTAATGTGCCTCTAAACAGACAGGCGGAACGTGTTTTAAAAGTTACTTTTTTGGAAGCTAAAAATCTAAATAGCGACGAGATCAGTCCTGAACACCTTATGCTTTCCATTTTGAAACACGGAGATAATATCGCAAGCAAGGTTTTATCTGAATTTGATATTAATTACGAATCTTATAAGTCCGAACTTGAATATGTTATACAAGAAGAATCAGGAAATTATCAGGAATTTATGAATCAGGGACCATCAGATTCGGAAGGATCATACGAAGAAGAAGGCGAGAAAGGTCAGTTTGGTGCTAAACGTGGTGCTTCAAAATCACGGACCCCTGTGCTCGATAATTTTGGAAGAGATATTACGCGTCTTGCAGAAGAAGATAAACTGGATCCGATTATCGGACGCGAAACTGAAATTGAACGGGTTTCTCAAATTCTAAGCCGCCGAAAAAAGAATAATCCTATTCTTATTGGTGAACCTGGAGTAGGAAAAACTGCAATTGTTGAAGGATTGGCATTACGAATTATGCAGCGCAAAGTTAGCCGCAACCTCTTCAACAAACGAATTGTAATGCTTGATCTTGCCGCTCTCGTGGCCGGAACGAAGTACAGAGGTCAATTCGAAGAAAGAATGAAAGCTATTATGGGCGAACTGGAGAAATCCAGAGACGTCATCCTTTTTATAGATGAAATTCACACAATAGTTGGTGCAGGTGGTGCTACAGGATCGCTCGATGCGTCCAATATATTTAAACCCGCCCTTTCACGTGGAGAATTACAATGCATTGGAGCTTCTACGCTCGATGAGTATCGTCAGCATATTGAAAAGGACGGTGCCCTCGATCGAAGATTTCAGAAGGTTCTCGTTGAACCACCATCACCGGAGGAGGCAGAGCACATTCTACATAATATCAAGCCCAAGTATGAGGAATTTCACAATGTTTCATACTCTGATGAAGCCATTCGGGCGTGTGTAAAACTTAGCGATAGATATATTAGTGATCGATTCCTTCCGGATAAAGCCATTGATGTATTGGATGAAGTTGGGGCCAGAGTCCACTTGAAAAACATTCATGTACCCAAGCATATAGAGGAACTTGAAGCTCAGATTGAAGAGTTAAAAGAAGAAAAAAATAAAGCTGTCAAAAGCCAGCAATATGAGAAGGCTGCCGATCTGCGGGATCATGAATCCAAATTGGTCAGGAAACTTGAGAAGGCAAAGGAAGATTGGGAAGAAGAGTCGAAGATTAAGAAATTTCCAGTTACTGAAGATGATATTGCTGAAGTTGTAGCTATGATGACAGGCATTCCTGTCAAAAGGGTAGCTCAAAGTGAAAGCAAGAAGCTTGTAGGCATGACTGATGACCTTAAAAAGGTAATTATTGGTCAGGACGAAGCTATCATTAAGGTTTCAAAAGCTATTCAACGTAACCGGGTGGGGTTGAAGGATCCCTCTAAGCCCATTGGTTCTTTTATATTTCTTGGACCAACCGGCGTAGGAAAAACCGAACTTGCAAAGGCATTAGCTCGTTATTTGTTTGATTCTGAAGATGCATTGATCAGAATTGACATGAGTGAGTACATGGAAAAATTCTCCGTAAGCAGGCTTATTGGTGCTCCTCCGGGGTATGTCGGATATGAAGAAGGTGGACAGCTGACAGAAAAAGTAAGAAGGAAGCCATATAGTGTCGTTTTACTCGATGAAATCGAAAAAGCGCACCCTGACGTTTATAATATTCTGCTTCAGGTTCTTGATGACGGGCAATTGACTGATGGATTGGGTCGCAAGGTGGATTTCAAAAATTCATTGATCATTATGACCTCTAATATTGGGGTTCGCCAGTTAAAAGATTTTGGTCAGGGTGTAGGCTTTGCTACCAAGGCGAGACAGGATGCTGCGGAGGATCTGACTAAATCTGTGATTCAAAGCGCATTGAAACGAACCTTTAGTCCGGAATTCCTTAACAGGATTGATGACGTAGTTATCTTCAATAGCCTTGACAGGGATCATATTCATAAGATTATAGATATCACGCTCAAAGATCTTTACAAAAGAATGGCTACAATGGGCTTCATTCTGAAATTAACTGATGAGGCTAAGGATTTTGTTGCAGAAAAAGGATTTGATCCGCAATTTGGTGCAAGACCATTACACCGGGCTGTTCAGAAGTATGTCGAAGATCCGCTTGCAGAATTTATACTCAATGAATCACCTGTCGAAGGAAGCAGTTTACTTGCGGATTTGAATAAAGAAACACAAGAACTGTTTATAAAGCAGTTGATCATGGAAAAAGAAAGTTCTTGATTTTCCGACTAGGGAATCTTAATTTTGCCTCCCTAATCTTAATCAGGCAATCAATTGTTTCAATCTATACTCAATCCAATTCGGATATAAAATCAAAAGGAAGCATCTTTCTTGCTTCCTTTTTTCTTTCACTTAAATTGTAATTTATCCTTGGCCAAACGATTCCCATCTAATTACCCAAAACAAGACGACGCAAAGTTTCAATTCAAGATCAACAGAGATATCAGAATACCTGAGATTCGATTAGTTGGTGATAACCTTGATGATGTCAGCCAAATCGCCGGAAGAGAAATTGAACCTGGCATTTATCCCACCCGTACAGTTCAAAGCTGGGCAGAAGATCTGGGCCTGGATTTGGTCATGATTTCTCCTAATGCCGAACCGCCTGTATGCAAGATCATTGAGTTCAATAAATTCCTCTATAACAAGCGCAAGAAGGAAAAAGAAATAAAGGCTAATACCTCCAAAACCGTTATTAAAGAGATCCGGTTTGGTCCGAATACGGATGAGCATGACTTTGAATTTAAAGTCAAACATGCCCAGAAATTTCTCGACGAGGGCTCTAAAGTAAAGGCCTACGTTCACTTTAGAGGACGAACAATCGTGTTTAAAGAGCGTGGAGAACTCCTGCTCCTTAAACTTCTAAAGGAAGTAGAAGACTATGGCGCTGCCGAAAGTCTCCCCAAATTAGAAGGCAGAAGGATGATTGTAATCCTGGCACCCAAAAAGAAAAAGTAAACTTCCCCAGTACATATTGGATTTTAGGGATATAAGGCTATCTTTGCAGTCCTTTTTAATAAAAATTCTATTGGCCATGCCTAAGATGAAGACCCACAGTAGCGCTAAAAAGCGTTTTAAAATTACCGGAAGCGGTAAGGTTAAGCGTTTTCAGGCCAATACTTCCCACCGGATGCGGAATAAAGATAAGAACACGAAAGGCCGTTTGTCCGGTTCTACACTCGTCAGCGAAGCTGATCAGGCAAGGGTAAAAAGAATGCTTTGCCAATAATTTTAAAGAAATTATTTCACTGTTTGCCAGGCCCTAAGAGTTGTTTTTACATCCCCTGTCAAATCTAAATATTGAATCATGCCTAGATCAAAAAATGCGGTAGCCTCCCGGAAAAGGAGAAAGAAAATCCTGAAAGCAACCAGAGGATTTTTCGGAGCCAGAAGAAATGTGTACACAGTAGCTAAAAATGCGCTTGAAAAAGCGATGAGCTATGCTTACATCGACCGTCGCAAAAAGAAACGCAATTTCCGCCGACTTTGGATAGCTCGTATCAATGCAGCTGCTCGGATTAACGGAACCACATATTCTCAATTAGTCAATAAATTAAATAAGGCTAACATCCTGCTTAATCGAAAGACACTTGCAGACCTTGCGCTAAACCATCCAGACGCATTCAAGGCTGTCGTTCAGGCAGCAGGATAAATAAAACTAATTCTGACTAGTCTCTCACCCTTTCTGGAAACAGAGTAGTTAAACCCAATTCGACCAAAATCGTAATTGGGTTTTTTTATTCATTTTTTTTTCGCTATTTCCGCATGGCTTCAACAGGGTCAAGTCGCGCTGCCTGCCACGCAGGTACCACACCGGACAATATCCCAATTACAATGGCCAGCATTATAGCTATCATGATATTACCAGTAGACAGGTAGATATCATAACTAAAGGCTGCGGATGCCAACTTAAGGACGCCAAATACAATTAATAATCCCATCGCTGCCCCAATTAAACAAAGAACAACAGACTCAATAAGAAATTCAAGTAAAATGATGATCTGCCGTGCACCGAGGGCCTTTTTAATCCCAATAATGCTGGTTCTCTCCTTAACGGATACAAACATGATATTGGCAACGCTGAACATTCCTACAATGATAGAAAAGCCTCCAATGATGATCCCAACGATATTCAACATGCTGAATATCGGGGCTATCATATTGGTCACCATAGAAAGTTGATTGATGGAAAAATTATCATCTTCCCTGGGTTTAATCTTTCGTGCTCCCCGTAATACTCCGGTGATCTCATCTCTGAGGTCATCAAGCGCTACACCCTGCTTTGCTTTTACATTAAGGGATGTACCCCACGTATAATGGGATTTGACATTGATCAGTTTTTTCGCTGAATTGAAACTGATAAGCACCACTTCATCGAGCTGGAAAATACTGAAAATGGAATTGCCTTCTTTTTGCAATACTCCTACAACTTGAAAATTCAATCCTTTTATCTTGATTTTTTTTCCAATAGGATCGATTGACCCAAAGAGTTGTTCGGCAAGAACAGCTCCAATGATGGCCCTGTTGGCTGCAGTACCTGATTCGAAGGGTGTAAAAAATCTCCCCTTCTCAAATTCGAGATTAAAAATGTCACCATAATCATCAGTAACCCCTGCCATTATGACACCTTCTACACTACTCGACCCAAATTTGATGGTCCTTCTCGGAATGATGACAGTAAAACTTGCCTTGTCAGAAAGTTTGACCTTCCGTTTGATCATTTCTAAGTCTTCATAGCTCGGTTCTGGCCGTCGGGTATATTTCCACCAATTCTGTGAAGGGTCTTCATTCCATGGCATCCTATCGATGTAGAGGACATCATTGCCAAGTTTCTCAAAACTGCTGCTGATATTGTCTTTAAGCGAGTCCACGGCAGACAAAACGGAGATAATACAAATAATGCCTATGCTGATTCCTGTCAGTGATAAGAAGCTTCTAAGCTTATTTCCTGATAATTGCTGAAAGGCCTGTACAACGCTTTCATATATGACCTTGAAAAACATCATGGCTAAAACTACATAAAGCATGATTACTTTGTCCGGGATATTAGATAAATGGCTGCTAAAGCACGACCGTGAACTTTTCACACCCGAATTGGCTTAAGCATATTCCATTATCCCCAGAAAATAAGCTAATTGCGGTTTTGAATTTGAGGTTAGGGAATGTTATCTTTGCCGTCCATTTTTTTATCCAACCGTTCTATGCGTACAAAACTTTCCCAGTTTTCTTATGAACTCCCTGAGAAACTAATTGCCAAATACCCTTCGAAAGAAAGAGATGAGTCTAAGTTGATGGTCGTCAATCGGAAAACAGGATTGATGGAAAATAAAACCTTTAAAGACGTCCTGGACTATTTTGAAGAGGGAGACAGTATGATCTTCAATAACACAAAAGTCTTCCCAGCAAGGCTTTATGGTAAAAAAGAAAAAACAGACGCAGAGATTGAAGTATTTCTGCTCCGTGAACTCAACTCCCGCGCAAGATTATGGGATGTATTAGTAGACCCTGCGAGAAAAATCAGAGTTGGAAATAAACTTTATTTTCTTGACAAAAAGGGAAATGAAATTCTTGTGGCAGAAGTCGTAGATAATACAACTTCAAGAGGTCGTACGATTCGATTTCTTTTTGATGGCACCGATGAAGAATTTAGTAATCTGCTGAGATCACAAGGTCAGACTCCATTGCCGAAGTATATCAATCGTAAAGCAGAGGAACTTGACAAAGAAAGATACCAGACGATCTATGCGAAGGAAGAAGGTGCTGTTGCAGCACCTACTGCGGGTCTCCATTTTACGAAAGAATTAATGAAGCGGCTTGAGATCAAGGGTGTGGACTTTGCAGAACTTACTCTCCATGTTGGATTGGGAACCTTTAGAAGTATTGATGTCGAGGATTTGTCGAAACACAAAATGGATGCAGAGTATTTTCGCATCACCGATGAAGCTTCCAATATTGTGAATGCTTCAAAAAGAGCTGGACATAAAGTATGTGTTGTAGGTACTACATCTATGCGGGCTATCGAATCGGCAGTTTCTGCTTCCGGATTATTAAAACCGGCAGAAGGATGGACAAATAAATTTATTTTTCCTCCCTACGAATTCAGTCTTCCTGATGCCATGATTACTAATTTTCACATGCCCAAGTCCAGCCTGTTAATCATGGTGTGTGCCTTTGGTGGTTATGATCTGATTATGGATGCATACAAGAAAGCCATAAAAGATAAATACAGGTTCTATACCTATGGAGATGCTATGATGATCATTTGAGTTATCATACTTCAGAAGGCCTCCATTCACAAGCAACTTCAAGCTATGTATGCTTTAAGTTTACACATCCAAAGGGGTGTTTTAGGTTTCATAATATATAAAATGCTGATATATAGTAGCATAGATTGTGAAATTTACCACGAAAAAGGCAACAATTTTCTTGCGTAGAATTGTAGTTTTTATACATTTGCAGCAAATTGCCTCAGGAACTCTCACGAGCATACTGGCGTTACAAAAGCATTGTTGAATTATTTTTTCATTTTAATTTATATCACATTCATGTATTGGACTCTTGAATTGGCCCACCACCTTGAGGAAGCTCCCTGGCCAGCTACCCGCGACGAACTTATTGATTTTGCTATTCGATCTGGAGCTCCATTGGAAGTCATTGAGAACTTACAGGAAATGGAAGAAGAAGGCGAACTTTTTGAAAGCGTTGAAGACATTTGGCCTGACTATCCAAGAAAAGATGATTTCCTCTTTAATGAAGATGAATATTAATTTCTGGAAAAATTGGGTTTCCCTACGATCTGAAAGCCTTGCAGGAATTGTTTCCGCAAGGCTTTTCCTTTTCAGATAAAAGATTACGATTGCAGTGAAAAGTATGGTTCACGAACAACGAAAAATTACGATTGCCATTGATGGATATTCATCCTGCGGCAAAAGTACATTAGCCCGTGGGCTCGCAAAAAGACTACAATATCTCCATATTGATTCCGGCGCGATGTATAGGGCAGTGACCCTATATTTCATACGCCATCACATCAATTCCAGTATCGAATCAGACGTAGCTAATGTCCTGAATAAAATTTCAATCCATCTCGGTTTTGAAAATGATTCTCAGGTTACCTGGTTGAACAATGAAAATGTAGAAGCTGCCATTCGCGAGCCTGCAGTCAATGATTTGGTAAGTATTGTTTCAACACTTTCATCCGTAAGAGCAGAAATGGTTGCTCAACAAAGAAGGATGGGATTGGAAAAGGGACTGGTAATGGATGGCAGGGATATAGGAACAGTAGTTTTTCCAAAAGCTGAATTAAAACTTTTTCTGGTAGCAGATACTGAAGTGAGAGTTGAAAGAAGACTGCTCGAATTCCGTGCTAAAGGTATTGGCGTGACGCGCGAGGAGATCAGGACGAATTTATTACTTCGAGACCATATAGATTCTTCACGATTAGACTCGCCTTTAAGAAAAGCCCCGGAAGCTACTGTAATTGATACAAGTTATCTTAGTGAGAAAGAACAATTACAAATGGCTTACGACCTTGCTATGGCAGTAATATTAAATTAAAGTCACAGCGGAAAGCTATCCGTTTAGTGACAACCAGAAATATTATTTGAACTCCCGCATGTCAATTTTTTTGAGGCAATCCTTCTGCATCCATCCATCATCCATATTGAGGAGATTTACTTTGTACCATCCGGTTAATTCATCGGTAATCCTGACCTTTTCACCGGATGAAACCATTCGTACCTGTGGGCTTTGAAGAGAAGGTCCCTGCTTCAATTCACATGAAGTAAAAACCACGCCTTCATTCATTCGGTATAGCCGCAGATAGCCAAACAAGGATATCATTACAATCGCAGCGCCCACCATCGGATATATCCAAAGTTTCCCGGGCAATGTAATTTTACCGGATCCCTGTATGCCGATGGACCTCAGCCATTGAATTAATGAAATCAGGATTAGAATCAACCCTATCAATGCCCATATACCTGGTCTGAATAATGAAAGTAAATTATCTATCCATGTCATCAGAAAAAAAGAATTTCCTGCTATAACAGCATTCTCTATTTTTTCTCTTTGTTTTTGAATAGCTGTCTTAATGACGTTGTCAGCAGGATTATATCGCAATGCTTTTTCATAATAAAGAATTGCTTCCGCGGAATTACCAACCTGGGAGGCAGCATTACCCAAATTAAATAACAAGTCAGGATCTAAATTACCGGAAGCGTATAACGTTTTCCATTCTGCTAAAGCCTCGTTGTATTTACCTGAATTGTATGATGTTGTTGCCTTGTCATTTATTAATTCAAAAGAATTAATTTCTTCAGCGAGGATCGAAGTATGTAGACAAAGAATAAAAGTGATGCAACAACAACTAGAAAGTAATTTCATTTCAAAAGATCGTTGACATTGTGTGGCCTTTCATCAGCCCTCCACTGAAATCCTTCAAGCCTGAGTGTTTCATGGTTAGCTTCATGCATCGGCAGGAGCGTAGAGGAATTGTCACCATAATATTTGAGCAGGTGTATGTCTCCGTCATTGAAGGTAAATAACATTTTACTGCAAATCGTTTGATTTACACCAATGAAAGCAGACCGGTCATCACGAGTGTAATAAATCGATTCAGCATTTCCTGTCACAAGCATTTCTCTGATCGCACTACTATCAAATTGAGCAACGATGGTTTTACCTTTTATCTGATCGTAATACACATCCATTAATTCGGACACAATCATAGCTCGTCGATTCAGCACAATATCCTTTATCTGTTGATGCTCAAGATGCATGTAAATACTGTCAGCACTAAATTGAGAAGTATCTGACCACAACACAGGACTGCCATAAAATGTGAAAAGGCTATCGCCACCATGAAACACCAGGGAATCTGTAATACCCTGCATATCGGACTTATAAAGCCTCACATCATAGTAAGCCCTGATCATTCGCGTGGTATCAGGTCCTTCAAGCGTATCGATTACATTCCACATATTCAATGTATCCGCCGCAATAAATAATGTATCTCCATCCACAAGTGAAAAGAAAAGGGGCCGCCTGGATCCGTAAGCAAGTAGATAACCCGTCTTTTCAGCATAATCAATTTGCTCTGAACGAATACCTACATTCTGTGCTGTGTCTCTCCATTCAACATTACCTGTTGACTTTGCCAGTCCGGTGACATTATCAAACTCAAATCGATCCATCGTCATGATAAGGCTGCCATTTACAATTTCACTGGGACCTATGGTTGTAACCTGATTGGTTTTTTCATTGTAAAATATTTCTGGACTTATGATGGTGCGCGAACTGTCAGAATATCGCGCAGGATTGCCGGTAATCCACGTCTCCCCGGTATTTTCGAGATAACGCAGATAGCTGCCTAGAATCGTTCTGTCTTTTTCTTCTACGATTACATTGCCTAACATCTCCACTTCTCCTTTTTTGGCCATGTAGCGAATTGTATCTGCAGTCGCTTCTTTTTGGTTGCCCGCATATTTTGGATTCGAATTGAATTCTGCAATCTCCGAATCAAGATTATAGAATCCACCTTCTGTGTAGATCTTTGCTGCTTGTGTATAAATATTAGTCGGGCCGGTAAATAAAACTTTTGATTGTGCCGCTAAATAGCGCATCGAATCTGCTGCCAGATTAAATTTAGGATGCAACACCACTACACTATCAAGAAACTTCACTTCCTCTCTGCCTGCCCAATAAATTCCCCGCCTGGATGAAACCTGGAGTGATTTATCAATCAATACTCCACCATTATTATACTCCCCATATCGCTCACCAAGAAAATAGGTAAGGTTGGTAGTCCATAATTGCCTGGAGCCTTGTTCAAGAGCTACTTCCCCGATTAACTGTGCTACATCCCTGTCACGAAAGTAAAAGAGAGTATCCGTAAAAACGTGAAGCGAATCACCCTGTTGGATCACAACATCCCCATAGGCGAAGACACGATCTTCAGCAAAAATGACAGCTGAGTCAGCGTAGATCGCAGTGCTGTCAATGCGTAATTGAAGACCTTGAGAAATCCATTTAATAGGTTCTATTCCTTCACGATCTTCAATCAGTTTTCCAAAATGATCAATCTTGATCACACCACCCCTTGAGGATGTATCAGGTGGTAATGGTCGGATCTGACCTTTAAGAAAAAGCGGGAGGAAACCCAATAAAATGACACTAAGTCTTATCTTATTCATTCCTGATACCCTTTCGACAACATGTTTAGTAAACGAAGCATTCATTCATACTGTTGCAATACCAGGTCTTTGAGATCTTCACCTATCACGCTGGCGAGTGCTATTCCCATACCGGAACACCTGACTCCTACAAACAATCTGGGAGAAATAGACCTGATGATAGGCAGTTTTTGATTACCCACGGCGATAATACCACTCCATTGATAATCAACTGTACAGGTGTTTCGATCGGCTAGATGAGTAAACAAAAAGTTCTCAAGTGCTTGCAGGATCCGGGGATTAGTGCCAAAATCTTCTGTATCCTCGTTTAGGAAGTCAGTATTCCGGGCACCTCCCAATAATATTCGCTTTCCGATATTCCGGAAATAATAAAATCCTTTTTCGAAATGAAAACATCCTTTCCAGGTAAGACCCTCAATGGGCTGAGTAGCTAATACAAGATTGCGGGCGCCATGCACATCTAAGTCAGGTAAAAGTTCGGCAGCGAACGCGTTAGTAGTAACAATGACTTGTTTTGATTCTATAGGAATGGCCACTTTGCTTCTCAGATAAACGCGATCACCTGCCTCCTCTATTTTATCTATTTGCAAACCTGTAATGAGCCTCCCTCCCAAATCCAGATACTTCTGCTTCAAATGCTCAATCATAAAACCTGGATGTAACTGGCCTTCGTGAGGATTGTAGATCGCATTTGAAAATCCACGAATACCTGATGGAATTTGAGAGGAATGGAAAACCTCGGCTATTCCGGTAGCATGCTCCATGAATTGGTTTAAATACGGAAGTTGGGAATGTATATTTTCAAATTCTTCCGAATGATAAAGTTCATAACCGCCATTGGATTCATATTGTGCGTTAGAGTTTTCTAATCTCTTCTGAAGCAATTGCAAACCATTCCACCTCATTTTAACTAAGGAAAGAGCTGCATCTTCACCCATACTCGATATGTCATCCAGGATCTCGGAAGGGCTGCCAAAACAAGAAAATCCTGCGTTTCGTGTGCTGGCGCCCAATGGAATAAACCATCTGTCAACTATAAGGACATTTAACTCGGGTCTTGATTCCAGAATTGAAATACCTGTACTTAAGCCCGTAATTCCACTTCCTACAATACAAATATCCCAGGATCGATGATAAGCTTCATACTCCCATATGCTAAAATCCTGCACCATAGACAATGTCATGAACAATTAATCAAAAAGACCATACTTCTCTGTGCCAGGGAGTTACCTGAGCCGGTCCATCGATTTGACAAGCTTATCATCTTTTCGGATAAAATAATTAGCGAGTGCAGCAGACACGATAGCTCCAATGGGTAAGAACAGGCCAATTTGATCCTCAACCACTACCGTTGAATCAACTTGTGCTGAAGCATTGGTGAAGAGAAGAAAAGCAAGGACTGGAAGCAGGATAGCCATGACGATGATGACATATCCTAATTTCAGCTGGACCTTCCTTTTTTGAAATAGAAATATGGAAATAATAGCCAGTAAACCTCCCAAAACAGCCAGGGCAATAAGTGCCGGGTGATCGGTTATTTCAAAAACTCCAT
>JAYUXX010000542.1:0-2619 GCA_043752765.1 Saprospiraceae bacterium
GGCACCACTAGTCGTGCCACCAGAGTTAATTTGCGTCACAATTGGTTCCGAATATTTGGATTCCCAGAAAAAAAATCGCACGTCAATAGCTTATTTAAAAACTTCTTCATGATCTGGAGTAGAATTCGCCAATGATCTCCTGTCAGTAAATATTGAGGCTGGAGAAGAACTCCAAAGTTGAACTAACAATTAAGATCAATTGTCAAACCGATAAATAAGTTGACCCCGGATCTCAGAGCGTCGATTCCCCTGGATCTTATCATTACCACTCCCTACTGTAGTCATGTCCAACCATCTTGTACGTGCAAATTTGATCTCCGCAGTAAGATTACGAATGCCTTTATAGCGCAAATTGATATAGTATCGCGTTCCTTTATCGCTAAAAGCAGGTATAGCATAATAATAGATCAAATCGTTCTCGTATGTATAAATCCTGCTTTGATAATCATCGGTATCGAAGAGAGTAATCCTGGCACTCATGGACCATGGAGAAGACAGGGGTTTGTATAAGACATCCTGGTAAACCATAAATCCATTTTGCTTTTCTTCCTTCAATGAATAAAAACTCCATTCAAGTCGTGTTCGCAATTGCAGGGTTTTGTCAAGCATATTATTGATATGAAGGCGGATTCCAGATTTCCTTTGTGATACAACATCAGGAATAAGGGAGCCCTCTGGACGCGAGTTGAGGTTATTACGCTTGGAACGGAATTGTGCATAGATTTCAAGCCTTCTTTTCACTGTATATGTTACCCGGGCAAAATATTCTTGTCCTTCTGTTGGGCTATCTACATTAAACCGCAACCATGGATGTGTCCATATATCATGGTACAATTGAATTTTCCAGCGACCTGTGGGTGTGATTTCCAATCCAGTGTATAAGCCTCTTTCATTATTTGCAGAAGAACTTTCACCAAATGCATTGGGAGTCAATGATTGAAAATTGCGATCATATGATCTGAACAAAACTGCAGCCACAATATGTCTGTCAAGACCGGCCAGCAATCCATTGATAGTTGCAATTCCTCCATTGTCGCTAATTGCAGTTTCACCAAAAAAATGAAGACCACCTAACCAAAATCCATAATCGGCGCTCGCATTTGAGAGTCTATCACCATTAAAATAATATTGGTTGTATAGATCAGGAGTTCGATTTAATGGAAGACTCAGGCGTGAATGCAAAGCATTTACTCCTAAGTGAGTTCGTTTATGTTTGTATGATATACTCAGCCCACCCTGTGTAAGATCTATTGAATTTTCATCTGCAATCTCTGATTGTGTCCGATGCAGGTTTGCAGTTTGTAGACTCGACACATCCGTATTGATATCGATTATATCCGGTCCTTCCCGAATCGTATCAATTACAAGATTACCATCACGGTCATTATAACTACCAAAAGCTGTGATGGTAACATTATCGATAGGTCGTATGGATATTCCAACACCTCTTAAAAAATTGTTTTCATCCACAGATGTATAAGGTCTTAAGGGGTT
Organism: Saprospiraceae bacterium; assembly: GCA_043752765.1. GTDB lineage: Bacteria > Bacteroidota > Bacteroidia > Chitinophagales > Saprospiraceae > Opimibacter. The sequence goes on from JAYUXX010000542.1 coordinate 1,495, forward strand.
TCCTGAACGTTTAATCGAAGTGACAAAACTGCTCTTGCCGGCGCCAAAACCAGAGTGTAATATGAGGCCCTGGCCAAAACTTGCGGAATAATCTCCAATCATTAAGGCGGGCAACCATGGTCTATAGTTCTGGAGAGATAAATGGGCCGAATAGAAATCGAAACCATGTTTATTAGAACCTTTAAAAAAAGCTTCGCCTGCATCTTTTTCTCCAGTCACTCCATAACTAATAACATCTGAACTCCGGTGTCTCAGCCGTAAATAAACCTTATCCGGACTTCCTTCATAGTCAGGAGCATCACCTTCATATCCTTCTGCTTTTTCAATAGTCCTTCCACCTCTCAGATATATTTCATTTTGCCCATGCAGAAATAATTCGCTTAGTGTCGCATTTCGCGTAAATGTATCCCTGCCTTTTACACGACTTATGGATTGAATGATTCGAATGGTTTCCGGATCAAAGCCAGGAATTGATTGCAATTCAAGCATAGATAAAAGTGGCCCATGCTTTATAATATGATCTTGAAGTTGCTGATAGGCTACCTCGGAAATGATTTTCCATTCTACCAGCACCGAAACATCTTCCGTGTTGATATCAAGCGGATTGCGTTGCCAGTTGTCCACCAACTCCCCAAGTTCGGTGTAATCAAATTCTTCCTCACCTTCAAGGTTTTCAGTGATAATCTCAATGAGTTGCTGGAAATAATCCTCAGTTTCCTGAGCGATAGTGGCAAAAGGCATCAGCAGGAAAAGACATATCCCAAAAAAATATTTCAATAGAGAGTGCTTATAGCTTTTTTTCACAAGCCTCTAAAGTAATGGATTCTATTTTTTCCATTCTATTGAATTACGGTTTTACAATTTTGGTCAATGGGCTTAGCCTCTGGCATCTATTTAGCTGTGAGAGCTAAAGTATGCATGACTGCGAGTACGAATAAAATAATGACTTTACCTCACAATCTCTCGCATTAAGCCTTTGTTGAACTTGCAACATACATGTGCTCATGTCCATAGATTGAATTGTGCTTCCCTATACACTTTGGTGGATTCAATCCCACTACTGTACACATTTGAGCGAAGTGCTGAAAAGGAACAGGATTAGGAACCCAGGGTGCACGTGGTATA
>JAYUXX010000543.1:0-2608 GCA_043752765.1 Saprospiraceae bacterium
GTAGTTTCTTCAGTAATACCCCTTACTGAACCTACGAGTTCCGGATATTTATCAAGAACAATATTCGTAAGATCACCCCCATCATCAAGGATCATGTTGAGCGGCTCGCCATCACTGAAAGCAAATAGAGTCTGTTCTACACACCAGTCATATTCCTCAAGAGACATTCCCTTCCAGGCAAATACTGGGATCCCTGCAGCAGCGATTGCAGCGGCAGCATGGTCCTGAGTAGAAAAAATATTACAGGATGACCATGAAACCTCAGCACCAAGGGCTGTAAGAGTTTCAATGAGAACTGCGGTCTGGATAGTCATATGTAGACATCCGGCGACCCGGGCACCTTTAAGAGGTTTTGATTCTCCATACTGTTCTCTAAGAGACATTAATCCTGGCATTTCTGCTTCAGCCAACTCGATTTCGAGTCTGCCCCAAGTTGCCAGGCTGATATCTTTTACTTTGTATTTCAGTTGTTGTTCCACCAATTGATCTTGCATATTATTTTAAATTTTCTCTTTTTAATTATTTTAGAAAAACGGTGCAAAGATACCGAATGTTCTCCTTGAAACGGGTATTTTGTCCAATTCGAAGCATATTCGACTACCTAACCATAAATACCCACCATGATCAAGATTATTACTACAGAAGCCCCAATTCCTGCGGGTCATTATTGCCAGGCGATTGCTTACCATGGATTAGTTTTTGTGTCCGGTCAACTACCTCTGGATCCCGCCACCGGCAATATGGTTGAAGGTGGAATTGAAGAGCAGGTGAGGCGGACGATTCAGAATGTCAAGAGTATTCTGGTGGCTTCTGATTCTGACCTAAATCTCATTTTAAAAGCAACGATCTATATACCTGATATCAGCTATTGGCCTGAAGTAAACCGAATTTATGCTGATGTATTTGGTGATCACAAACCGGCAAGGGCTGTAATCCCATGTGGACCGTTGCATTATGGTGCCTTACTGGAAATGGAAGTTGTAGCGGCTACCCTGGACAGTGGAAATTTTTAAACAGGTCTAATTGAATTTGAAAACGAAATAGAAGTTTCCACACTGTTTATCCGGAGCCATAATGTCTGGCGCGAAGATGTATTCCTTTGCAGAATCCTGTGCTTTAGAAAGCAGAGAAATATCTTTTATGGTTGATTTAGCGAGATTATACTGGCTGGAAATAACCTTTCCATTACGATCGACACAGAGGTAAATACAAATCTTGCCTTCCTTAACTGCAAGCTGACCAGCTTTGGGACTTCGCTGAATTAAACTTCGACTGAGGTCCCCTTCCCCAAAAGCTTCTCCCCATTTTATTCCTGTACCGATTCCGCCTATACCTGAACCTTTGCCTGCGCCTCCTGCTCCAGTTCCCCCACCAGGGCCTGATCCAGGACCAGTCGCATTACCTGGACCACCCCCACTACCTGTTCCACTTCCTCCGGTCCCGGAGCCGAATCCATTATTCCAAACATCAGAGTCATCATCGCCATCACCTGAATCTGCAATTTTACCTTTTCCTCCATCTGACCACCCAATCATCTTAAGTTCTTCTACACCGTCAGATTCAAAGGAATTATCATTTACAGATTGCCAGGCTTGGTGAGTTACTACTTTAGGAGTTGGTAAAGGAATGTCAGAAATCTTCGAACTAAGTACGCTGCTTGAGCGATTTACAGCGGTCATTGCTGGTGCCGAAAGTCTGGAAGGTGCCGCTTCAGTGGGTCTGGGTTGGATTGGTTCGTCAGAAGCTGTGCTTCCACCAGCTTCGCTTCCTGCCATTTTTGAGCCCATTTCCTGTTCTTTCACCACAAATTTTTCAGGGGCTACATATTCATTATATGGATAATCAAACTGGATCACCAAAGCTTCCTTGGTAGGTTCTTCCGGTGATTGCATAGCAAAGAATGGAAGGAATGTGAGGATCAAAAGAAGGGCATGCAGGGCAACTGATACCGTTCTACCTTTATTTCTGGCCTTACTGGCGACTTTGGATTGGCGTTTCTTATACATAATCAGACAACAGAATTAACGCTCTAAAAATGCGACTATTGTAAGAACAATACCTCAATGACCTGTTAAAAAAAAAAGACCCCGAAATCTGTAAGACTCCGGGGCTTCTGATACTAAAAATCTAATGCTCGAAATGAATAGGGTCAGAGTTCGTACGCTACAGTAAGATTGAAGGATGTTCCTCTTGTATACTGTTTCGTCAAATACTCCTGACCGAGATAATCGCTGGAAGTGGTAAACTTTGAATTCAATAAATTACCTGCTGCCAGTTTTAAGGAGATGGGTCCAATACGTCTGGACACCACTGCGTCAAGGGTAGAAACCCCTTTCTCATAAATATCAGGTGAGGCCAACCCTATAGCTACGAGTCGATCACCTGTATAATTATATGATATCTGGATATCCCATCCTGATTCAGGATATTGGTACCCAAGGATGATGTTGGCAAGTAAAGGTGACTGTCCTTCAAAAGGTCGTGACTCAGGTTCAAGGCCGGATTGAGTAACGACATCCATTGAAGATGCGATCAAGGCGAGGTTGGCGGAAAATTTGAAATTTGTAAATGTGCTTCCTATGAACCCAAGTGATTTCCTGACTTCAAA
>JAYUXX010000544.1:0-6470 GCA_043752765.1 Saprospiraceae bacterium
ACAATAAGCTTTTGAAAACTCAATGGGAAGAGGTTCATTAGTCCGGGTGTTAATAATGCTGGCCCAAAAAACAAATGAATCTTGTTTGGATCCGGTATAGCTAAAAGCTTCTTTTATAATATTCACTGCACCTGTTTGGGTGGCGAAATGGATATTTAGGGGCATTGAAGCTTCCGAAATATTTGTGTAGAATAGGCTCGATGGATAACTCACAACATTTGCATCTGCTAATTCAATAAGCTCCGTGGTAATCCTATGAGCTGTCATTTGTGAAATGGGATTATAGGTGGGGTTGGTGGTAAAATTTTCAAAGGGGGGGACTGCAATCTTTTCTTCACGTACGGTATCCATACGTTGGTTGAAAATCGATTTAAATAAATACCATCCTGAACCTAGCAGTATGATCATTCCCGGAATAACCCACCACGGAAGGTGACTTTTTTTGTATTTACTACTGCGTTTAAAGGAACATTAAGTCCAAACCCCGTAATGGCAAATAATTCCTGGGGCTCTTCAATATTTTTTAATGAATAGTATCCTAATCTATGGGATGTAATTTCCGGATGATTACGTAATTCATCAATAATTTTCCTGGATACGATAATTGATCCTGGAACTCCCACACCTTGCAATCTGGAAGCAAGATTGACAACATCACCATAGATGTTTCCTTCTTTCAGTACAAGTTCTCCCAAGTGAATTCCTATTCGGACAGGCAATTTTTGCTTGTAAGAAGTATCCTGAATTTCGATGGCACTCTTAACTGCATCAATTACACTTTCGTAGATAATCAGGCTTCCATCTCCATAAAATTGTATGATCTTACCATTGTGCTTGCTTGTAAGTTTTTCAACATAACTAAGATGGCTGGCTATCTGAGTCAAGGCATTCGACTCATTTTGATGGAACATAGAAGTATACTCTTCAATGTCTGGAAACATTACGGCTGCTAATTTCCGTGTTTCAATTTGTTCTGCCATCGTAATTTATAAGTACTGCTAAACTACAGCCAGTTTGAATAAGATTCTTATTCGCTGTAATAATCAGATTTTAACTTCTGCGGCATCCTAAAGTTATACTGTTAATATATGAATAACCATCAGTGTTATTTTACAAGCTGTTCCTTACATCCTTGATAGCTTTTCATTGTATGATCTTAGCATCATGCTGTAGGGTCTCACTCCACACGCCCATTTCTTCTGTGGCAATGTTCGCAATTACCTTAGGATTTTAGCGCTGTTTATTTTTAACTTAAAGTTCTCTGCAATATGTTATAAAATGTGATTAGCTTTCACGCCATAATATGCTGACCAGCTATAAATTGAAAAATATGGAGATGAGAAATTACCGTAGCCTGTGGATGGGAACACTTTTCGCTTTCCTCACGCTATTGATCACCAGCTATATTTACTATAATGTGATCAATAATATTCCGGTTGATAATTCGGGATGGGTATTCAGGATTTTATTCACGCTCTTCTTTTCTTTTGCCCTGAGTTATTTGTTTTGGAGGACTACTCTGATCCGGAATTCGCCATTGTTGACAGGGATTGTGATAGGCACATTGGCTAGTATTCTGATTGTCTCTGCTTCACAAATGATGTTTCTCCATAGTAATGAAACCATTATTTGCTGTCAGGGTAATCATTGCTGGGTATGGGTTGGTCAAACGATACTCGCAGCAGCTATGATGTCATTGACAGGAAGAACAGGTGGAGGTTCTGACGACTGATCTTTATGAAGTATCCTATTATATGTATTACATTAGGTCAAAGAACCATGTGGGCAAGAATTTTATGAGATATACCAACTTTTTGAATTTCTATCGGTTTTAATGACGTGTTTTTTTTAATCATATTTTTTCACTTTAAATCATAACAAAAATGGAAATCCTTTGGATCTTGCTTATTGGTGCACTTGCCGGATGGCTTGGTAGTATGATTTTCACAGGCGGTGGTCTGGGGTTAATCGGTAATATCATTATTGGCATTATTGGGAGTTTCGTTGGCTACTGGCTTCTAGGACAACTTGGAGTAAGTTTCGGAACCGGAGTGATTGCTTCGATATTGACTGGTGCGTTAGGTGCAATCGTAATACTTGCGATTGTCAATCTATTATTTAATGCCCGTAGGTGATATGCTTTTAGTCGTGAATTGAAACAAGATTTGATTCAGCTCACAGACAATTTGTCTCACGTATTCTTTCGAATAACAAAGCTATTTTTCATCGATATGGTTGATGAGAAATAGCTTTTTTTTGTTCTTCACTACAAAGCAGTACAATTCAATATAATGTAATTTGAATAATTATGGATTTGTTGAGAACCGTTAGCCTGCTAATAGGATCTAACAGGAAAATAGTGGCAGCCTAATTTCATCAAGCTCTGTCCAGGCAACTTCAGAAATTGCTGTATTTCAGCTTGCATTTTAATTAAGTAGGGTGGATATCCAATGTTGGAAGCTTAAATATCTGCTCATAACTTTTCATAAGGGTGATGGGTGTGTTTGATCATCTTTGGAAATAAGGATGTGCAAAGTCACTATGGTTCCAAAGGCTGTCTATTCGTTAGCACGAATCATCCTAAACATGCTTTATTAAAAATTCTCATATAACTTTTTACCTTAGCCGACCAAATGACTGGATTTTGAAGGTATATCTGGATCTCCTCCGTCTCATCTTGGATCAGGGCATTCAAAAAAATGATCGTACAGGCACGGGCACTATGAGTGTCTTCGGTCATCAAATGCGCTTCGATCTTAGTGAAGGATTTCCACTTTTAACTACCAAAAAACTTCACCTCAGGTCGATCGTTCATGAATTACTTTGGTTCCTCAAGGGAGATACAAACATTTCATATTTGAATCAACATGGTGTTCGGATCTGGAATGAATGGGCGGATGTAAATGGAAACCTTGGACCGGTATATGGACATCAATGGCGTAGCTGGTCAGGAGCTGAGGGTAATACCATCGATCAGATAGCAAATGCAGTAAATGCAATTAGAACCAATCCTGATAGTCGTAGGATCATTGTTTCGGCCTGGAATGTCAGTGACCTGGATAAAATGGCGTTGGCGCCATGTCATTGTCTATTTCAGTTTTATGTAGCGAATGGCAAACTCAGTTGTCAATTGTATCAGCGCTCTGCAGATGTTTTTCTGGGTGTCCCTTTTAATATTGGGAGTTATGCACTCCTGACGATGATGATGGCACAGGTTTGTGACCTGGAGGCAGGAGATTTTGTACATACGTTTGGCGATGCTCATATTTATCTGGATCACCTCGATCAGGTAAACGAGCAATTATCCAGAGCACCACGAACACTACCCACCTTAAAAGTTAACACTGACACTAAGGATATATTTGGCTTTCAATATGAGGATTTCGAATTAATTGATTATCAACCATATCCACATATTTCTGCCAGGGTTTCAGTATGATTTTACCATATATTCTTTAGATTGAATCTAAATAGTAAAATGTCTTTCAATGCATTCAGGTTAAACCTTCTATCTAATTATTTTTGCATCACAATACGCGATACCTTCAACACCTACATCCTTTTTTATGCACTTTAACTGCTTGAAATACTGCCTTTTCCTTGCGTTTAGCTGGATATTTTTTGTGGGTGATACGTATGCCGTACCCTCTGTAGAAGTAGGCAAGACCATTTTCTTGAATCAATGTGCCAGCTGTCACAACAAGAACATGAAGGATGATTTGACGGGCCCCGCGTTGGCAGGTACTTCTGAAAGATGGGCACCCTATGATCGTTCAGATTTATACAGTTGGATAAGGAATTCCCAGGTTTTAATTGCTTCCGGTCATCCCAGAGCTGTAGAACTTTGGAATACATGGAAACCTACCGTAATGAATTCCTTCCCGGCAATTACGGATGAAGAAATTGAATCTATCCTACTATATATAGACGCTCAGGCTAATAAGAAACAAGTTGCTGCAGGAGGTGGGGCCGTTAGTTCCACCGGAAAACAAACCGTTGATAGATCAGAAGACTTTATTTATTGGATCCTGTTCGGTGTCTTAATTTTTATCGTAGCTGTCCTTGCACGTGCAATTGGCAATTTGAGAAGAATTGCAGCCGAAGAAGAAGGAGAAGTGCTACCTGAGCGCACTGTAAGAAGTGTTCTAACTAATCGAACAGTTATCGGTTTTCTTGTTTTTGGATTGGTAGTCATTGGTGGATACACTACAGTGAGCAATGGTATTGATTTCGGGCGGCAGCAGGGTTATCAGCCTGATCAACCCATTCAATTTTCACACGAGATACATGCTGGTATTCAGGGTATTGATTGTCAATATTGCCATGATTCAGCACGGAGGAGTAAACACGCTTCAATTCCAGCGGCAAACACTTGTATGAATTGCCATAAAGCTATTGAAAAGGGTACGCTGCATGGTACTCAGGAAATCACAAAGATTTTTGCTTCCATCGGATATGATCCAACCACGGATAAATATATTCCTGACTATGATAAGCTGACGAATGATGAAATTAAAGCCATCTATACGAAATGGATTGGTGATTCATATCTGAAGGAAAGAAACCTGACTGCCATGGATCGTCGCGGTGAGCGTACAGTTCGCGAACAATGGGAGAATATTTCTAAATCCCTGACGCATGAATTAAAAGATAAAATTTCGGGACCAATCGAATGGACTCGTATACATATGCTTCCTGACCATGTTTTCTTTAGTCATGCTCAGCATGTAAGTATTGGCAAGATAGAATGTCAGCAATGCCATGGTAAAGTGCAGGAAATGGATGTCCTCTATCAGTACTCACCGCTCAGTATGGGATGGTGTATCAACTGCCACAGAGAAACAGAGGTTCAATTCGAAGGAAATGAATACTACAAAACCTACGAAAAGTATCACGAGGCCATCAAATCAGGACAAAAGACTAAAGTAACAGTAGAAGATATAGGAGGATTAGAATGCCAGAAATGCCATTACTAATTCAGTATTCAAAGCGAAGAAACTTTCTATTCAGTATTTAAACGAGATCATGAAAGATCAGAAATCATACAATGATATTTGGATTGGATCGGAAGATTTAGGCCGGGACGAGAAATTTATTGATCAGGCTACAAAAGAAATGCCCGATGCCTCGGTGTCTTCTATGCTTGCACAGGGTGCATCATTTGCATCCGCTTCTACCGGACGACGCGATTTCCTGAAATACCTGGGATTTAGCATAAGCGCTGCAACGATAGCAGCAAGCTGTGAAATTCCCCTCAAGAGAGCCATTCCTTATATTACAAAACCGGATGACATCGTGCCCGGAATTGCAAATTACTTCGCTACTTCATTCGTACAAGGTGGTGATTACTGCAGTATATTGGTAAAAGTCCGTGAAGGACGTCCAATCAAGATCGAAGGCAATCCAAATTCGCCAATTTCCTTTGGTGGAACTTCCGCCAGAGCTCAGGCTTCTGTTTTAAGTCTTTATGATGTTCACCGTCTACGGTCACCCCAAATCAGAAATACTGAAGGCAAATATGATGTAGCTTCCTGGCAACAGGTGGATGATTTAATAGGCTCTACACTTAAACCCGAGAGCCGGATTGCAATCCTCACTCACACAATTCTGAGCCCTACTGAAAAGAAAGCAATTCAGGATTTCCAGGTAAAATATCCGAATACAACCCTTACAACGTACGATCCTGTATCCTCTGCTGCAATCCTCAAAGCTCATGAAGCCATGTATGGCGTTGCAATGGTACCGGGATACCATTTTGATAAAGCAAAAGTGATTGTTGCAATACAAGCCGACTTTTTAGGCTCATGGATTTCACCTGTCCAATTCGCAAATCAGTATTCAAAAACCCGTAAAATCAATGCCGCGGCACCTAAAATGTCAAGGCATATCCAGATCGAAAGTTATATGTCTCTTACCGGTTCCAATGCTGACAACCGGATACGAATAAAGCCAAGTGAAAGTGGAGCAGTACTAGCCAGATTATACAACAGCATTGCAGGTGCAAAAGGTGGCACTTCAGTGACAGCTCCTAATCTTTCAGCCCCCCTTACAGAGGCAATCGATAAGGTAGCACAAGAATTATTAAAAGCTCCCGGCGAAAGTTTATTGGTATGTGGATCGAATAGCATTGCGGATCAGGGACTTGTATGTGCCATTAACCATTTACTTGGTAATGAAGGTAAAACTGTTAACCTGGAGCAATATTCAATGCAACGCCAGGGCGATGAAAGTAAGCTAAGCGTGTTAATGACTTCAATGAATAACACCCAGGTAGATGCGCTCATCGTATTCGGAGCCAATCCGGTTTACGAACACCCTTCTGGTGCGGCATTTGCTGAAGCAATGAAAAAGGTCCCTCTCACGATAAGCACTGCATACGCTCATGATGAGACATCAGCCATCTGCAACATCATCGCTCCTGATCATCATTTTCTGGAAGCATGGGGCGACGCTGAGCCGGTTCGAGGACA
>JAYUXX010000545.1:0-2590 GCA_043752765.1 Saprospiraceae bacterium
TGGGATTCTGAAACATCAAAGAATAGTTATTGGAAAATTATCGATGTACATGGCCGGATTCTAAAAACAGGGGAGTTTAATGACAATTCGGAAATTGAAACAATTGATGTATCAAATCTTCCTGCCGGAATTTATTATTTCAATTCCAATCAAAGCTCGGGAGCTGTTGTGATACAGCGGTAGAAAATATTTCTGTTTTTATAAAGTTTAATAAGTTGAGAAATTCTTGTAAAACCTGAGGAAATTCGGCAGCTACTGCCGGATGAATGTGTGACTTTCGGAACGTTGAATTCCTTTTTCTGTGAGAATCAGATGATAAATTCCAGGTATTAGATCCTCAATGGGTAGAATATATTGGAACCCGGCATTAGGTAAAAAGTCTCTTGATTTCACTATTCTCCCGTTAGAGGAAACAATTTGAATATTCACCGGATTCGGCGTACTTATACTGCTAAAGAGATATATTTCTTCTGAAACAGGATTTGGATAAATTTTAAAAAAGTATTGTTTTGTACCCTTCTGATTATTTTCAACTGTGCTCACTGTATTGCAACCCGGCACTAAACATCCGTCGCTATCAAGATGAAGGATCCAGGGCCGAAGAATATTTAACTCTTTATCTGAAATAACTCCGGTTGTAACGATTGACCCTAAAGAGGTCATTTTAATATCATGTAGTTGGGCCCACCAAACTCTACTTTCTTCCCAATTCAAAGGAATGTAATATTTCATCCATAAACTGTCACCAGTATTCGATGCTTTAAACAAAAGGCCTCCTGCTGGCCAATACGAACCTGGATACCCCACTTTAATAAAATCTCCTGCTCCAATATATCCATCAAAAGTTTTTGTCATTCCATAGACATAATAGCTTGGGACTTCTGAAATTGGCAAATCTGAAAAACGGGTCTGCCATAACACTGTTGAGAAGTCGGATGAAGCAGAAAAAATGTATGGTACAAGATCTTCGCAATTCATGCAAGAATCGGAGATTAAAGATATGTGTTGTTGGCCTGCAATAACCCAATTACCCACATCATCTATTTCTACTGTATTAGAAACGGCTAAAAGCTGTGAAACAGGTATACTTGCCGGAGATCTTTTATTTTCCAGAATATTACCAATAGTATCCGTTTTCAGAAAGTAAGTATCATAAATTTCATTTCCTAGATTATCCATATAGGCTGCAGTTCCAACTATACTATAGGTTCGATCTTGATTAACCTTTAAAGAAAGAGGTGTTTGATTATTTGCAAAATTGGCTACCTCTATTATCCTTTTTGTTTGGAAAAATGTATCCAGCTCAGTTATATATGTCTTTCTAAGATTCGGAAGGTCCACATAATTCAGAAGGGTAATTGTATTATCATGATCAAATAGAATACTGCTTTGACCATTTATCTTGTCTGGGTATGTTTGATTAGGGATTAAGGCAGATTTAATAAGTTCCCCTTTTCGAACATTTAGTTCAAATAAATAAGGAGTATAATAATCTTCACCAAGAAATCTTTTGCTGAATATATAATAGACATCACCAAATTTGTGCGCTATATGGACTTCATCAATTTTAAATGGACTGCTATATTTTTGGTCAATTATTGGACGTGCAATAATGAGTTCGCCATTATAATTGAATTCTCCTATCCATGGCAGAGCAGTAAATCCGGGAGTAGTTGTATCATAGCGATGGCCAAGAACAAAAATGGATGATGAATCTGTAATAATTGCTTTACCCCATCCCTGCATTTGAACGCCTCCGACATCCGGCAGTATATTAAAATAAGATTGTCCACTAAGCTGCACCAAGTTTACAATACAACAAAAAATTATCAATGCACCTCGCATATTTGACATTCATTTACACATCAATATAGCTTGTAACATTGTCCTTTTAAAACAAAAAACGATTTTAGGTAGAAATTGGACAATAGCAGTACAGTTTATTCTTCTCACCTTCTCACCCTCTCACCCTCTCACAACCCCAGCGCTGCCTGCATCATATAGGCACAAATCAAACCTCCATATGTCCCGATTGTCAATCCTAATACAGCCAACAAAACTCCCACAGGTGCCAATGCAGGATTAAACTGGCTCGCTAAAACCGGTGCAGAAGCCGCCCCCCCAATATTGGCCTGGGATCCAATCGCCAGGAAGAAGAATGGGGCTTTGATCAACTTCGCAACGATGACAAGCAATAAACCGTGTAAAAAGATCCATATCAACCCAATTACAAAAAGGCCAAGATGCTCAGACACAGAACCCAGGTCCATCTGCATTCCTATCGTTGCAACCATGATGTAAATAAATAGTGTACCCCATCGTGAAGCACCCACTCCTTCAAGGCTTCGAAACCGCGTGAAGGAAAGTAGTATGCCGATGGTTGTTGCTATCAATACAATCCAGAAAAAACCATTTACAAGCGATTCAAGATGCATGGTTTTAAATTTCGCCTCATACTGCGTAAGCCAGGGCACGACAAGGTCCGAACCTAAATGCGCAAGACCCACACCGCCAAAGGCAACAGCCATCATGACGAATGTATCAGAGGTGGTGGGTAATTTTTCAACACTGGATCTGAATTCACTTACTT
>JAYUXX010000546.1:0-2578 GCA_043752765.1 Saprospiraceae bacterium
CCCTACCAATGACGCGTGGTGCCGGGACCATGGGCCTGCATTTCTGATTAACCCTGATAGCCGTCAGCCCAAAGTAATTGTAGACTGGGGACATAATGCATGGGGTGGAAAATATCCTCCGTATGATCTGGATGATGTAATTCCGACCCTGATTGCAAAAGCATATGACATACCGGTTTATCATCCCGGCATCATCATGGAAGGTGGTAGCGTAGATTTTAATGGTGAAGGTGCATTAATAACTTCAACATCCTGTCTCCTTAATCCTAACCGGAACCCTAAGCTTACGAAAATCCAGATTGAAAGTTATTTGCAGGATTACTATGGCGTTGAACAAGTACTCTGGGTTGATGAGGGAATACTTGGTGACGATACAGATGGACATATTGATGATACTGTCAGATTCTACAATGGAGATTCGGTCATTACAGTGATCGAACACAACAAGCAGGATGAAAACTATACACCCTTAAAACACAATCTCAAAAAATTGCAGAGCATGCGATTGCTGAATGATCGCACGTTGAATATTGTCGAGATCCCTATGCCGGATCCCGTGTACTACAATGATCAGCGATTACCTGCTTCGTATGCAAATTTTTACATCTCCAATCTGCATGTTATTGTTCCCACGTTTCGAAGTAAACGTGATGATGAGGCGCTTGAGATTATTCAGCGTTGTTTTCCGGAAAGAACCGTTGTTGGCATTGATTCAACAGATGTTATCTGGGGTTTGGGAAGCTTTCATTGTTTGAGTCAGCAGGAACCAGCTGTTTGATTTACCATTTACCATTTACGATTTACGATTTTGGATTTTAGCAGAGCATTAATTGTCCATGTTTGGGGGTGAGATTTATTCGTTGCGCTTATTGCCCCTTCACTTCACCTCTCGGACTGCGTCCCCAGTGGCTCAGTATCTCCCCTGTGTTTCTTCTCTCATTTATTTCGCTACGCTTCAATTCATTCATCCGAAAACCCCGGGGTAAAAAGTGATTTGGATTTGAGATTTTAGATTTTTAAAACTGGCGCGGTATGGAGTTTGCTCCTGCAGCCATCGAGATACCAAGGAGCCATTTATTGAATTATTTCATTTGGTTGTTAGGCGCGTTGCATGCAACGCGTCTAACGACCAAATGAAATAATTGAACGGGTTAGTAACATGGTGCAAACTCCAAATAATAGCAAAAAAAACCGGCAGTGACTAGCTGCCGGTCGATATGAAATATTAAGTATGAAAGTAAGCTGTTATTGTTTTGATATTTGTTCGGTAAAAACCTTATCACCTTGTGTGACTGATACAATATAATTTCCTTGTGGAACTCCTTTCAGATCGATTTCTTTTTTATAGAAACCTGTTGGATTATCGTTATTCTCCTGATATACAACTTTACCATTTACATCTGTAATCGAGACAGATATAGGACCCGCATTTGTAGTGAATGAAAATGCAAATAAACCTTCAGTTGGATTTGGGAAAATCAATGCATCCTGCAATTCTAATGGCTGGATATTGGACAAGCCCGGAGGATCATCTCTGAGGATATTATCAACAGGTTTCTCTGCAATTATTTCCTTACCACAATCTGAGCGTGAGCGCCATTCGTGGCCTGGGAGTTCTGCCCAATCTTTTAGTTCAACTCTCGACTTTTCAGTTTTTCCTTCACGTACAAAACGTACTGTAACTATTTCTCCTGGTTTGAAATGGGATAATGCAAGATGAAGCGTTGCGAAATCATTGATTTCAAATTCGTCGATCTTAACAATTACATCACCTTCTTTCATTCCGGCTGCCTGTGCGCCGCCACTTTCAATCACAGAGTTAATTTTCGAGCCGCCACCATCTGGAACGCTGTGAACAAAAACTCCAAGGGCAGCACAATTAATTTTGGATTCAGGACCTTTGACCCATACACCGGCATGCGCTCTACCAGCATGAGGAGCTACTTTATAACTATTTACATTCGCTCCGCTTCCACTATGTATAATGACAACTTTTTCAACAATATTTTCGGCTTTAGGAGCAGCCTCGACATCTTCAGCAAGCGTTCCTTCGATCGTCATTTTATCTCCGGCTTGCCTGTAAAGAAAAAGACGTTCTCCACTCTTGGTTTCAATGTTCGATACATCAACCTTTTGGATAATCTCCGGATTGATCGCCATCCCTTCAAGGATTTTGGCCGGCTCGTCACCTTCAGCTATATATGTTTCAGTAATGGTCTTGCCACTCTCGTCTACTTTCTTCGTGGTAATGGTTATTCGTTTTGCATTCTTTTCAACAGTAGTCGTGGACTGGGCAAAGGATGAGAAACCAAACAGTACACAAAGGACAATCAGTAAATTTCCATGTTTCATAATGATATTGATTGATAAGGTTTAAAACGGTTAGGATTTGATGTAAAAGATACTGGCTATTGACTATCAGTATCAAGGGTGCTGTACGCTTATTCGATAGATAGATGATTCTTTGAGACGAATTACATACTTCTTCGGCTTTGAGTTCTGAATTCAACACGTGAATTACCTGAGAGTTGTACTCCTTGTTGATTTTCGTACATTTTCAGGTATCTTCTGTGAGTAT
>JAYUXX010000547.1:0-6384 GCA_043752765.1 Saprospiraceae bacterium
CTTATCAACTTAAAGTTTTTGATTCGCTATCCGGTTGCGTGGATTCCATGTCAGTGAATGTTACACAGGATGCAAACACACCTACTCCGGAGGCTGGTCCTGATAAAGTCATTACCTGTGACAGCGTATTATTTACATTAGGTTTTGGATCTTCCGTTGGACCCAATATTATTTATTCGTGGTCAACACCGGATGGAAATATTGTAGGTGCTTCAGATGGTATTTCAGTTGTTGTTGATCAGGTTGGAGAGTATACGATTTCTGTTCGTGATACAGTGAATGGTTGTCAGAGTCTTGACTTAGCCATGGTAACCATTGACACCGCAGTAGCAAGTATTTCTCTCACACCAGGTGATACAATTGATTGTAATACTTCACTGTCTGAGGTTTTAGGGTCTATTAGCGCTCCATTGTCTGAGTATGACCTTACGTGGACAACTTTGGACGGTACAATTTCAGGAGACACAAGCGGACAAAATATCGACGTTTCCCAAGGAGGTACTTACACATTAACGATTGTGAATAAGGTGAATGGTTGTACAAAATCATCTTCTGCTTTCGTGGCTGAAAGTGATGAGATAATAGATGCTGTTGATGTAGACCTTACCAACGTGGTTTGTTTTGGTGATCAAAACGGAACTCTATCCATAAATGGCGTTACTGGAGGTAATCCTCCATATACATATCAATGGTCAGTAAGTCAGAGTGGTGGCAATCTTTCATCTTTAACACCCGGTCAATATAATCTGACTGTTTCAGATCAGAATGGTTGCTCATTTACACAAGTATATACGATAACAGAACCCCCTAAAGTAACTGCGGATCTTGGACCCGATTTTACAGTTGCTGGTGGCGATTCAGTCACAATTAATTTAACCACAAATCTAACTACAGATGAGATTAGCATAATTGACTGGTCTGGGTATGATGGAGTGAATTGTCCGGGTTGCCCATCACTTCAGTTCATTGCAAGTGCTACAGGAACCATTGTTGCAGTTGTAACGGATACCGCTGGATGCTCTGCATTGGATTCCATGAAACTCACTGTTATTGTACCGAGGATCATATTTGTTCCCACCGTTTTCTCACCGAATGACGATGATATAAATGACTACTTCTATATATCCGGGAGATCAAATTTGGTCAACATTGCCTACCTGCGTATTTATGATCGATGGGGTAATCAGGTGTTTGACAGATCGGATATAACTCCGGGAATTGAAGAACAAGGATGGGATGGAAAATATAATGAGCAATACATGCTACCGGGAGTCTATGTATATGTAGCAAAGCTGGAGTATGAAGACATTACCGAAACTATAAAAGGCGGTATCACGATCGTTAGATAGGTGTTTTCAAAAACAAAGATATCGTGATGCGATCCTGGATTATTTCAGGATCGCAGCCACTCCGGGTAATACTTTTCCTTCCAGCAACTCCAGCAAAGCGCCTCCTCCCGTGCTGATGAAACTAACAGAATCTGCAAGGCCGCTTTGCTCGACAGCAGCTACAGAATCACCACCTCCAATAAGTGAATAGGTTCCGGTCTGTGTAACGTCCGCGACAGCCTGAGCAATGGCTTTTGTGCCTTTTGCAAACGATTCCATTTCAAACACACCCATCGGACCATTCCACAAAATGGTGCCGGCTCCTTTAAGGTGGTTGGTATATTCAAAACGTGCTGTCAGACCAATATCCAAACCCATCCAGCCTTCAGGAATTTGGTGTGATGGAACATTCTTAAAAAGTGCATCAGCAGCAAATCGATCTGCTGCTATGCTGTCAGAAGGCAATTCAATTTGCTTCCCTAATAAATTTGCCTTTGCAAGTAATTCTTTGGCTAACTCAAGTTTATCCTCTTCTACAAGCGAGTTTCCAACTTTTCCTCCCTGAGCTTTTATAAACGTATAAGCCATGCCTCCGCCTATAATGATTTTATCTGCTTTATCTAAAAGGGACTCGATCAACAATATCTTATCTGAGACTTTTGCACCCCCTAAAATAGCTATGAAAGGGCGCTGAGGATTGTCAAGTACTTTGTGCGCATTATCCAATTCACTCTTCATCAAAAACCCGAATGCTTTGTGATCACTGTCAAAGTAATCAGCGATGATAGAGGTTGATGAATGTGCCCTGTGCGCTGCCCCAAATGCATCATTAAAATAATATTCACCTAACGAAGCCATCTGTTTGGCAAGTTCAATATCTCCCTTTTCTTCACCAGCATTAAATCTGGTATTTTCAAGAAGTATAATGTCACCTTCCTTCATTTCGGTGATTTTATTTTGGACAATCTCACCTATAGAATCGGGTACGAAAGAAACCTCCCGGTCGAGTAGTGAATTAAGGTGCGGAATGAGATGCTTTAGCGTATACTTTTCCTTGTCGATGTCGCCATTGGGTAACAATTTTTTTAAGGGTCGATCAAAATGTGAAAGCAAAATAACCTTAGCTCCCTTGTTCACCAGAAATTCTATGGTTGGAATTGCTCCCCTGAGACGGGTATCATCTGTTACATTAAAATCTTTGTCTAAGGGTACGTTGAAGTCAACACGTACTATAACATTTTGCCCTTTTACGTCGAAAGTTCTAAGATCTCTGGTCATAGTTATCTCGAAACGCGATACGTCAGCTCTGCAAGTCTTGTGGAATAGCCTGCTTCATTGTCATACCATCCAACAACTTTCACCATATCCCCTGTGACTTCTGTCATAAGAGAATCAAAGACACATGAAAATGGGCTTCTGATTACATCCCCTGATACAATTGGATCAACACAATACTGCAGAATCCCTTTCATACGGTCCTGAGATGCAGCCAAAAAAGCAGCATTAATTTCCTGTTCAGAAGCGGGTCTGTCAAGGATCACGTTGAGATCAACTACAGATCCGCTGATCACCGGTACGCGGTAGGACATTGCCCCCAGTTTACTCCCGATTTCGGGTATCACAAGCTTGAGAGCGGATGCTGCACCTGTACTGGTTGGAATAATGTTGTATGCAGCAGACCTTGCTCTGCGCAGGTCTCGATGAGGTGCATCCTGCAGGTTTTGATCTGAGGTATATGCATGAATCGTAAGCATCGTACCTATTCGTATGCCCCAATTATCAATTAGAACCTTTACAAGGGGTGCCAGACAGTTTGTAGTACAGGAAGCGTTAGAAAAAATAGTTTCATTCGGATCAATCTGATCTTCATTGATTCCCAATACAATGGTTGGGACATCTGTTCCTTTGGCTGGAGCGCTTATGATTACTCTTTTGGCCCCATCGGGACGAACGTGTGCTGAAGCTTTCTCACGGTCGGTAAAAAGCCCTGTACATTCAAGGACAGTATCGACATCAAGTCCCTTCCATAACTCTGCGGGAGATTTAATAGCCGAAATTTGAATGCGCTCATCATCCACAAGCAAGAAATTTCCTTCGACACGGATATTTTTATCAAACGAACCCTGAGCAGAGTCATATTTTAATAAATGCGCCAATGTTGCGGGATCAGTGAGGTCATTGATCCCCACGATTTGAACATCAGGCATATTATATAATTGACGAAAAGTAAGTCGTCCGATACGGCCAAAGCCGTTGATTGCAATTCGTTTTGCCATTGAGAGTAAATTAAGCTTTGCGGGTTAGAAAAGAAGTCACAAAAATAACCGCTTAGGCGAACATACACGAATACGAGCTCTGATTTTATCAAAAAGCCCAACTTATTCTACTCTTTCAGGAACTGTACATTGCTGAAAGTCAGCCAATAATGTTTGATTATCATTTGTTCAAACAAGTTGGATTGAAAATTTATGAGGCTAAAATTCAAAAAGTTCTAATTTTGCCCTGCTTTAAAAGAAAGCATCCAAACCGACGGCCCCTTCGTCTATCGGTTAGGACGACAGATTTTCATTCTGTAAAGAGGGGTTCAACTCCCCTAGGGGCTACAATAAGCCGTTAACTTTCAACAAGTTAGCGGCTTTTTTGTTGGTACTCGGTCAGGCATTCATGCGGATTTCTACATAATTGGCCGGATAGAATATTTCAGTTCCTTTTGAAAACACCAACATGCTTAAAAATAATTTTCTGAGTTCCTTTCGCGGTTTCATTTTTGATATCGATGGTACCATGATCCATAGCATGAAAATTCATCTTAAGGTGTGGCAGATGATATTGGAAAAGTATGGCATAAGTATGTCGATAAAAGAAATTGGAGAAAAAGCTTCCGGTATCAATCCGGAAATCGTCAAACGTTTGTTTGGTCATCATTTGACAGAGGCAGAAATTGATAAAATCGCAGATGAAAAAGAGATTCTGTTCCGTAAATCATTCGATCCGGAAGAAGATGTCGTAAAAGGCTTCATCCAATACATACAACAACTTAAAAAGCAAGGCCTACCTATAGTTATCGGCACTGCTGCTCCGCCTGAGAATGTTGATTTTTTTATAGACTCTCTGGGTATACGGGAATTTTTCACCGGCGCCATTCATGAAGATGATGTCAAAAAAGGCAAGCCATCTCCTGAAGTTTTTCTTAAAGCTGCTAAACTTATCAATATTCCCATCGAGGAATGTGTGGTGTTTGAAGATAGTCCGACCGGAGCAGAGGCTTCAGCGCATGCAGGAAGTCAAACCATTGTTTTATTAACTTCCAAATCAAGATCCGATTTTGATGATATTCCCAATATCATTGGATTTATCAATGATTATACGGAGTTATAGAAGCCTTCTGAAGACTAGACTGCCTGAAACCCAATGAATTGTGAATGGGATAAACATTCCTTCAAGTTGCTGATACCTTTCATAAATTTGTAATGTGATAATTCCGAAGTTTTCGGATTCCAGGATCCTCATGCTTATGTGTACTCGTTTCATTTTTATTCAAATAAAAAATTCAGTCCGTTTTCTGGGAATACCCATGGTTGTTCTTTTCCTGGTTATTGTGCAACGAATGGATGCACAGCAATACATGTTTCAGATTAATGATTTTGGGGCTTCAAACGATAAAATCAATTTAAAGGGTGCAGCCGCTATCTCTGGAGAACGATTGCGCTTGACATCAGATAAACCCGGACAAACAGGGGCTTGCTGGTATTCTGCCAAGAAGATTGATTTCTCGGATGGATTTGAAACAGAATTTACTTTCCTGATTTCAAGTGATAAAGCAAATTCATTGCCCGGTGACGGGTTCGCCTTTGTTATCCAGGCCCAATCACCCGACATTACTGGCGGAAGTGGAAATGACCTTGGGTATAAACAGATCCCCTTTGCAGTGGCTCTTGAGTTTGATACAAAAGATGATAATGAGGGAAGTCGAAATCATATAAACCTTTCATTCTATAATCCCGAAACTAAAAGCTACAGACGCTATGCCACGGTGCATAACATTTCTGAGATCACTGATGGCCAACCTCACTTTACCAGAATCGTATATCGCGATGGTATATTCCAGGTATATCTGGATTCCTATTTAATGTCTGTCCTGTCTCTCAAACTCGATATCGCAGACAAGATCAAAAGTCTGGATAACACAGCCTGGCTAGGATTTACAGCATCAACATCAGATTTGTATTCATACCAGGACCTGATAGCATGGTCAACAAAAGAATTTGAGCCACAGCCTGAAGATATTTTAGCGGATTCAGTGGTTGTAATGGAGAAAGGTGCCATCCAGGTAAAAAACAGAAAGCTAACGATCAATGTTTGGGATCATAATACCATAGATGGAGATATTATCTCGTTAAAGTTAGGTCCGGAATGGATCCTCACCGAGTACGCACTCACTGCGAAGAAATATACATTTCAAACCACGCTGCTGGGATTTAATCAGGAACTCGTTTTATATGCTCATAATATTGGGATGGTTCCTCCTAATACAGCATCTATCACTGTATTCGATGGATTGACAACTCAGCGTATTACGCTTGAGTCTAACATGGAAACGAGTGAGTCTATAAAAATTGCGTTTACCGGACAAGAGTAAAGTAAATAACTTTTCGCATGTCTTTTTCTGAACAGCCTGAAGTATTTGAATGGAAAGGGCTAAAGATCTTACAATCGAATCAGGTGCATAAAGTTGGAACAGATGCCATTCTTTTAGGGGCATGGATTCCCACTGTAATTAATCAAGCGAAACATATTCTGGACGTCGGCACAGGTACAGGTATCCTTGCCATAATGATGAATTATGCATATCCAACCGCACACATTACAGCTATTGATGAAGATAGAGTTGCGGTTGATCTTGCAATTCAAAATGTTCAATGTTCAGGTGCCGAGAAATGCGTAAGTGTGAAACAGGAAAATTTATTTCATTCAGCTCAGGTGAATGAAATAAATTTTGAACTCATAGTTTGCAACCCTCCTTATTTTTTTTCTACTTCAAATGTTCACGCTCCTT
>JAYUXX010000548.1:0-2559 GCA_043752765.1 Saprospiraceae bacterium
CCATGTTCTGATGCATGCGTGTCAAGGAGAAATTTTTGAAACTGTACTTCGAGAATACTTGGTACAAGTGTATTTAACAATACGTCTTTCTCTGGCTCAAATATATAGTCCACTTTGCGACTCGAGGCAGCTTCTATCTTGGGAACTGGCAAGTATTCAACGGTCTCGGCAAATTGAGTAGCCGCATTTTTAAATCGACCATAAGACACCGTAATCTTGTCTGTCTCACCTTTGCTGAATTGATCCATTAATAACCTCGGGACAACCACAGTTTGATTAAAGTCCAAATTGTCAAACAAGAGCACATGGTCCTTGATGATCGTACAATCTTTATAATTCCTTCGGAAAAAATCATAACCTCGTTTACCGATGCAAACGATAGTCAATTTGTGGGCAGCACGTTGTTCAGCAAATTCAGTTTCAATTACCCGCACAGCAGATTTAATAATATTCGTATTGAAAGCACCTGCCAACCCACGATTTGAAGTGATGACCACAACTGTTGCATGCTGCACCGGCCTTTCATTTCCAAAGCTGATACTGACATCTCCTTCAACTGCTGAAAGTACATTGCGAAGCATCTGATTTAACTTGTCAGCATAAGGACGCATACGAACGATAGCATCCTGAGCTTTCCTCAACTTTGCGGCGGAAACCATCTTCATAGCTTTCGTGATCTGTTGAGTTGAACTCACAGATTTCATCCGTTCCCTTACCTCTTTAAGCTTACCGCTCATTCGCTAAATACTTTTCGTTGATCGATTAAAGAATACTATGCTTTGAACTGTGTTTTGAGTTCAGCCGCTAAGGACTTTAATATTTTAGTATCCTCATCCAGCAATTTTCCGTCGCGTAGATTATCAAGTACATTCTGATATCTGGCGGCAAGACTGGTAAGAAATAATTCTTCAAATTCTTTGATCTGATTTACAGGAACCTCACGAAGCAAACCATTTGTACCCAGATAAATAATCGCAATCTGTCTTTCTACAGATACCGGGCTATACTGAGCTTGTTTCAGAATCTCAACATTTCGTTTTCCTTTCTCCAAAACGGCTGTCGTAGCCGCATCAAGATCCGATCCGAATTTAGAGAAAGCTTCAAGGTCACGATATTGTGCCTGGTCAAGTTTTAATGTACCGGCAACCTTCTTCATTGATTTAATCTGCGCATTTCCCCCTACCCGCGAAACGGATATACCAACGTTGATTGCAGGACGAATTCCTGAGTTGAATAATCCTGATTCCAAAAATATCTGACCATCTGTAATTGAGATTACGTTTGTTGGGATATAAGCAGATACGTCTCCGGCCTGAGTTTCAATAATAGGAAGCGCAGTCAATGAACCTCCACCTTTGATCATCGGATTGCCATTCGCATCTTTTCCATTCTTCAGACTATCCGGAAGATCGTTCATCTGACGTGCGATTTCATCATTGTTGATGATTTTTGCAGCTCTCTCCAATAAACGTGAGTGGAGATAAAATACATCTCCAGGATAAGCTTCACGACCTGGTGGACGACGTAGCAACAATGAAACTTCACGATAAGCAACAGCCTGTTTCGAAAGATCATCATATATGATCAATGCCGGACGACCTGTATCTCGAAAAAATTCACCGATAGATGCACCTGCAAAAGGAGCGTAAAACTGAACTGGTGCCGGATCAGAAGCTGAAGCTGAAACGATGACAGTATAATCCATCGCGCCTGCTTCTTCCAGCGTCTTCGCTACTTGCGCAACTGTGGATGCTTTTTGTCCTGATGCAACATATATACAATAGACAGGCTGACCTTTCTCATAAAATTCTTTTTGATTGATGATCGTATCGATGGCAATCGCAGACTTACCTGTCTGCCTGTCACCAATGATCAGTTCTCGCTGACCGCGACCAATCGGGATCATAGAGTCAATCGCCTTGATACCAGTTTGAAGTGGCTCATTTACAGGTTGACGATAGAGTACACCTGGAGCTTTACGATCCAGTGGCATTTCGTATTTCTCACCTGTGATTGGACCCTTGCCATCGATAGGCTGACCCAAAGGATTCACAACACGTCCAATAAATCCCTCGCCAACATTTATACTGGCAATACGACCTGTGCGACGCACCCGAGATCCTTCCCGGATATTAGTAGAGGCTCCCATTAATACAACTCCCACGTTATCCTCCTCCAGGTTAAGAACGATAGCTTCTACACCACTGTCAAATACAACCAGTTCTCCTGCTTGTACATTGTTCAATCCATAGACACGTGCAATACCGTCTCCTACCTGCAATACAGATCCTACTTCTTCTAATTCGGAAGCACTTTGGAAACCTGATAATTGTTGCTTTAAAATGGCCGATATTTCATCGGGTTTTACATCCACCATGATATTGTTTATTTGATGCTAATCGTTGTGAGTTAATTCAGTGTTTGATAGTCTTTCGTAGAAAATTCTTTTCGCAATTCATCTAATTGGTTTTTAACACTGGCATCGTAAAGTTTGTCCTCGAAAGAAATGACAAACCCACCGATCAGGTTTTTATCCACCGATGTATTAAATTCTATATT
>JAYUXX010000549.1:0-2555 GCA_043752765.1 Saprospiraceae bacterium
AGAGATCAGCAGAAAGAATACAGCAATCATCTTTTCCATATGCACCTTCGATTTGTGATATTGAATGTTCAAGAGAGTGGGGGTTTAGTGTTGAAAGATACGGTGGGATGGGTTGCCATACCATCATGTGGGGCATCCTGGGATGGTACTGCAAAAACCATTCTCAAAATCCACTATTGGATAGTATAGCTGAGGTGAGACAGATTTTCAGGTAGGATTGGATTAGTAAAATGAAATGCCTGGGTGAGCTTGATGTTACACATGGTCAATGAGTTTAGAGAGTTTAGCATTGATTTCTTCAAAATCTATTGTTGAAATAGTTTAGATTTTGCTGTGCCCTGATGCAATTGATTGTCGAAACAATTTTGGTGAGCTTCCTTATCTTTAATTAAAATAGTAATATGACAACTCAACAATTAAGGCAAGAAGTAGTCAAAGCACTTGACCATGTTCCTGATGCAGTTTTAGAGGATATTCTGAAATACTTACAGTTGCTGCAGGGAAAAGATGAAGTCAATATTCAACGTGCCAGGCACTTGCGTTCTATATTGCAGCAAGACAGTGCATTGTTGAAAGCACTGGCTCAATGATTTCCATAGAGGAAGCCATTCAAATTCATGAAATACTAATTCAGCAATTTGGAGGAGCTCGTGGTATACGTGACCGTGCCTTATTGCAATCAGCATTAATCAGACCTTTCCAACAATTTGGAGGAACTGAATTGTATCCATCACCAGAAGAAAAAGCAGCTGCGATTCTTGAAAGTATAATTGTCAATCATCCTTTTATTGACGGGAACAAACGAATTGGTTATGTTTTAATGAAACTAATCATTCTTGAAGCAGGATTTCAAATTACTGCCGATCACATTGAATTATTTGATTTTATAATTAAAGTAGCGTCGGGCAAGCTTGAAATAAAACAAATTACAAGCTGGATAGAAGATCATGTTATTCATTAAGATCAATTTATTTTTACCGTTGAAATATTTTTTTCATGTAAATTAGGACTTCACCAGTTTGGATTTCCATGGAATCATTCAATGACTCCGCGTGGACAGATAAAGTTGATGCTTGTCTGGACCAGCACCAGGGCAAACCCTGTTTACGTCTGGCATTTGCTTATGATTCAAAAATCATTCAGCACATAAAAGAGATTACCGGGCGACAATGGAGTCCAACAAAAAAGTGCTGGTTCATTCCCGATACATATAAAAACCGTTGTCGGTTCAGGTTGGAAGTTGAGCACGGGATGTCAGATCCCGGTCATGTATATGCGGTCACACCAGAACTCAATTCCTTATGTCATGACCTGGTTCAAAAAGCACATGATCTGATTGTGCTGAAAGCATATAGTATCCATACATTAAAAAGTTATGTCAATCACCTGAAAATATATGTGCAGCAGGTATCCATACACCATGATCCATTGGCAATGACAAAAGCTGACATTGAGCAATATCTGCTGGCGCGTGGCAAGCAAAAGAAATACAGTGAAAGTGATACCAATCAGCATATTAATGCGATCAAGTTTCTGTATGAGCAGGTGCTGAAGAAAGAACGGATGCTCTTTTATTTGCCACGTCCGGAGAAGCCACTTCAATTGCCAAAAGTGTTAGGTGAGCATGAATTAGAGCGATTATTCAGGGCAGTGCCTTACTTAAAACATAAAGCGATCCTGTTGACTGCATTTAGTTGTGGAATGCGTGTGGGAGAGGTGATCAAGCTTCGGCTCAGGGATATTGATAGTGAGCGAATGCAAATATTTACCCCGTGAGATTAAAAAAAATCGAAATGAAATACTTCTATGTATATGTTCTCATTAGTGAGCGAGACCAATTACTATATACTGGCTATACCACAGATTTAGAAGAAAGACTCAATCAGCACAATAGCGGGAAAGTACAATCAACCAAATATAGACTACCGTTAAGATTGATCTATTTTGAAGGATGTACAAATCAGCAAGACGCTACCAAAAGAGAAAAGCACTTAAAATCAGGATTTGGAAAAATGTATTTAAAAAAGAGATTGTCGAATTTTTTTAATCCTACGGGGTGAATCGAACGATCTAAAGGTAAGAAAGACCGGTATGTGACACTCAGTCCGGTGCTATTGGACATTCTTCGGCAATACATTAAGTTGCATAAGCCTACCCCGATGGACTACTTGTTTGAGGGCCAGGAAAAAGGTCAGCCATATAGTTCGAGAAGTGCCCAGACAATTTTCAATCGGGCTGTTCAGGCTGCCGGAATACACAAAAATGTAACCTTTCACAGTTTGCGGCATTCCTATGCCACGCATTTACTTGAGAAAGGTGTGGATATCAAATACATCAAGGAGTTGCTGGGGCATTTTGATATCAAGACGACAGAGCGGTACCTGCATGTGGCGAAGGAGAAGCTGGTCAATATTAAAAGTCCGTTGGACTATTTAGATCCGAACATTTAAAAAACGCAAGATTGTATATCCGCAACGAACATTTTCAAAAGCGCAACACTAAGTTGTTGAGGATCAGTAAAAAGGTATAAATTGGGTTGCGTATATTTACGTGTT
>JAYUXX010000550.1:0-6352 GCA_043752765.1 Saprospiraceae bacterium
CTGGTGGGGGAGAAATGGGCAAACTAATTAGAGAGGTTGACTGGAGTAAAACGCCCCTGGGTGATTTCGCAAAGTGGCCACATAGTTTGCGTACAATCGTATCTGTAATGATTGAGAATCCCTTTGGTATGTATATTGCCTGGGGAGACGATTACATTCAACTTTATAATGATAGCTTTCGTCCTATCCTTGGAGAAAGTAAGCATCCGCACGCTTTGGGCATCAGTTCGCGCCAAACATTTGCTGAAATCTGGAATGTCATAGGATCGATGTTGGAAGGAGTTATGAATGGCATACCTGTGGGTTTCCCTGATTTTATGGTAACCTTAAACCGGAATGGATTTCCTGAAGATTGTTATTTTGATTTTTCCTACAGTCCGATACGAAAGGAGGATGGCAAAGTGGGAGGGATATTGGTTACCGTGATTGAAACAACCAATAAAAAAGTAGCCGAAGAGCTAGCCAGAAAAAACGTAGAGCAATTCCGGGCTATGGCCGATAACATTCCTAACATGGCCTGGACGGCAGATGAAAATGGATGGATATTTTGGTATAATCAAAAATGGTATGACTACACAGGCAAGACACCGGAAGAAATGGAAGGCTGGGGCTGGCAATCCGTGCATGACCCAAACGAACTCCCTTGTGTTTTAGAAAAATGGAAAGGATCAATAGAAACCGGACAGCCGTTTGAAATGACGTTCCCTCCGAAAGGGAGTGATGGAATATTTCGGCAGTTTCTCACCCGCGTTTTACCGGTTAGGGATGATGAAGGAAAAATTTACTAATGGTTCGGCGCAACCAACACAATATATAGGTGATGCAACTCAGATGTACCTTAAATCCGGTTTTCTATAGTCTACGGGTTATTACGAAATAACCTTTTACTCAAAAGCCTAACCGAGATGATTCTTCCTTTGGGGCAGAAGACCAATAGGCGAGGGCTTTTCTGCTCTACTTGTTTTAGGAAATTTCACAATCCGGTGAACCTATTGAAATTCACAATGTTTTAACAGTTAAGTATTTTCTATAACTTATTATTAACCAAACCTAAGACAAGATGACAAAGATCACAATGCTCAAATCCCTGCTTTTACAAGCCATTTTAGTATCCGCCACTATATTCAGCATTACCTCCTGCGAAAATAAGCCGAAAGCTAAGGATACAGAGGAAGTTGCCGATATGCAAAATGACGGCAAAGAAGATCCAATGGCTAAAGAAAGAGACGAAGAGTTTCTCCAGGATGCAGCTGAAATCAATTGGGAGAAAATTCAATTGGGCCAGTTAGCTCAACAAAAGGGTATGACACCTGATGTGAAAGCTATGGGCAAAATGATGGAGGATGCGCATACGAAAGCTATGGCTGATCTAACTTCACTTGCCGGTATGAAATCTATCTCTCTTCCGACTTCTCCTACAGAAGATGTAAAGGATGTTTTCGAAAGATTGAGTGGAAAAACAGGACTTGAATTTGATAAAGATTATTGCGACAGAATGGTACAAAGCCACAAAGCAGCTGTAGACCGTTTTGAACGTGCAGCGAATAATGCACAGGATGCAGATATCAAAGCGTGGGCATCTAAAATGCTCCCTGACTTACGTGCACATTTGGATCATGCTATGATGTGTGAAAACAAAGTGAAGGAAATGAAATAATTGCGGTAGGATTGTTTTGGGTCTTATCTCGAATGATAAGGCCCAAATCGATCCATTATTTCTCTCTTTTTCGAATAGTCATTCAAAACGAAAATGTCGTAGGCTGTTCCCCCCTTCAACACGCGAACAACCACATGACCACGTTGATTTTTATACGCAGATCGCGTATCTCCGATTACCAGTTCATTTGACTCCAACATATCTGTAGTAAATAAATCACGTTTACCCGGATATAAGCTCTGATTGGTAATTCTCCTCAAAACTTCATGCCCCGGATGATCTGACGACCATGTCTGTCCGATCCATACCCTTGGCCGAATTGTCCTCACATAAAATGCATTTTGAGAATCACGGTTTCCATGGTGATTGAGTGTAGCAATATCCACAGGACCTATTACAGGTGCTATATGTGATTCGACACTATTCAGATCACTTTCCCCAATCGCATTCAGGCCCGAGATATCACCTCCTGTGAAATAGTCAAAAGGTCCATAGCTCAATTTGAGACAGGTACTCAATGGGTTTTCTCCCGGATAATGCCCTGATTTGAATAAAGAATCCACGTCGTTTTCATTATATCCCGTCCAGATAATTCCATTGACTGCAATATTCTGAATTGCAAACAATGGATGTACACCTGGATTGTATTTCAGATGGATCTGAGAGGATGAACCCGGCAATAATGTCTCATGTCGAAGTACGGAATTCTTTGAATGCCATTCAATAAATTTCCAGTATTCCTCAAGTGTCTGAACGATATGATATTCATCACCCTTCTCTTTTTCTTTAAAGGCGAATGATGTTAGATCAATAGGAAATGTAAATCCTCTATCCAACAGAGTTGTGATCGGAATTGCATCACCAACTTCCATCATTCCGGTGAGCTTATAGGCACCATTTGATGAAAGTGCTCGAGTTTCGTCCCATTCCCCGAAATGATCATCGTGGTAATGCGTAACGAGGCCAAAATCAAGAACAACCTTCCGGCCTGAAGGTGCAAACTGACGAATGTAATCTACAATCCATCCGGGTGCACTCTTACTTCGGTCAGGCCGGCGAACACTATTCCGAGGTGACATTGTGCGGGAGTGCGTTTCCGAAATATCTCCTGCATCAATCAGCATAGTGGTACCATCCGGCATCACGATATATGTTGCATTACCACGGCCAGTGCTGATGTGATGAATATCCAGATAGCCTTCCTGCCATTCAGGTAAAGAAAGAGAAGTCTGAGCCCACACAACTGTAGCCAGACCAAAGTGTAGAAAGAAAATGGACAGAATAATTATAATTCTCATAAAATTTAAATTGTATAATGTCAGTAAAATAGAATGTCTATTGTAACTCCAATGTCAATTTTATTTTGAAGTCACACCTTTCTCCTGCTTCTTAAAACATAATACATTTGCTTTGGATATTTACTTGCAGCTACAATCCTTTATCTGATTGGTGTAATTGGAGTCACAGTTCTTGGGAATCTGCATTTGAATGAAACGCTGGCTAATATCAATTTAGCCTCAGCATCATCTGCGGAGATTGAAACCCAAAGGATAGCGTTCGAGCAACCCTGGAACCGGCTGAATATGTTTCGGACACTTGCTTCAACAATTTCCTTAGTTCTGGTGATCATTGCCTGTATGTCTCAAAGGACACCTTAGTTCCGGCAATCCCATTTTCACTTTAAAGCGTAATCTTTTACAATTGTTTGACAGGAAACAACTAAGTGTTATTTAAAACCAATCGGTAAGGTATCACGTATGTCAGTGTGTAAAATCCTCTGGATGGGGGAGTCTTCTGTATTTATTTACCTATTCTAACTTTCTCTAAGTTTCAGGTAGGGTATCCATAAGGTCTAATGAATGCAGTATATAAACATTTTATATTAATGACATGGTAAAATGTGGATTATTATTTCGCCTTGAAGCCAAGCCAGGGAAAGAGAATGAAGTTGCGCAATTTTTAGAAGGTGGCTTAGCACTTGTAGAGCAGGAACCGGATACAAGAACCTGGTATGCTTTGAAGATAGGGCCTAGCACCTATGGAATTTTTGACACGTTTGATGATGAAGCCGGACGTGATGCTCATCTGAATGGGAAGGTGGCAGAAGCGCTAATGGCGCAAGCCGCTGATCTATTCTTATCGCCGCCATCCATTGAAAAAGTAGACCTGATTGCAGTAAAATAATTTTTACGTTTGCAGGTGAAGCGGCTAAGGGCTAAGGAATTCAATTCTTTAGCCCTTTGTTTTTATCCTGTTATTTTTAATTTAAATTGGTATCTAAAATGGCAGAATACTAAGTAGTTAAACTACCGGGCCTGGAAGTAACGATCGACGGCGAATTAATCATTACACCTTCACTTTCATCCTCGCAAGATGATTTTAGTTTTTTCGAGGGGAAATGGCAAGTCCGTAATAAAAAGCTAAAATCGAGATTCAATCAAAGTTCAGAGTGGTTCGAGTTTAATTCGACTCAGCAAATGTATCGGGTTCAATATGGCCTGGGCAACATTGATAACTTTTTGGCTGAGTTTGAGGGCGCACCTTTTGAGGGAATGACCATCAGATTATTCAATCCTAAAACACGGCTTTGGAGCATTTATTGGGCAGATTCAAATACGGGGGATTTGGATCCTCCTGTTGTAGGTTCATTTAAAAATAAAATTGGCCATTTTTACACTCAGGATATTTTCAACGGCAAAAAAATTATCATGGCTTTTCGCTGGGATGCCAGCGATCATAACTGTCCGGTTTGGAGACAGGTCTATTCAGAAGATTTAGGAAAATCTTGGGAATGGAATTGGTACATGTATATGTCCCGAATTATTGAATAGAATCAGTAAAATCTACAAATCTCATTTTAAAATTTACAATTCATTTGTATTACGTTTTCGCAACAGGAATATAATCAAAAGTGAAAATGATTTCTTGCCTGCAATCTCTCCTGCGCTTATATAGATATTTCTAACATTTATATCATATTTAGAAGGAACTGTAACTCAATACGAGTATTGTGTAACGCTTTAACACTGCGTATGTCCCACCTTTGCGGCCTACTTAAATTTTAATAAATTATGAATACTAAACGAATTAGTAAAAATCTCATTTTCCCCATGCTTATGGCATGTGTAATGATCGGGTTTAATATGAATGCCCAGGTAATGGCAACTTCAGATCAGACCAGGAAGACAAGTGCAGCATCAGAAAATACTGTGGATGTTGCAAATTGGCCGAAAGCATCTCAAATGGCTGTAGAAGAAATGACCACTAAATATGGTAAACCGGATGTAGTAGGTGAGGAAGTGGTGGCCTGGATGAATAAAGGAAACTGGAAAACGATTCATGTGAACAAAAAAGAAACCAAACATAGTTTTCCACTTGAGCACACTGACATGATGGAGCAATGCATCAGTTACAAAGTTCCTGTTGGAAAAATGGATGATCTGGGCAAATTTGATGGTAGCGTAACCTTCGATAGGACACAGGGCCTTATGTGTGCAAGATGCGATGTTGAAGCTAATAACTTCCTGGCGCTGAATCTTGCAAATGATATCGTGCTAGGAAAAACTTCTTATAAAGGTGCCCGAAAGATGTTTGCTGAAATCGCCAAAGAAAAAATGAACGGCGGAAATCCGATTTATATGCAAAAGCTTACGTTCACTCCTCATGCTTCACCGGCAGATGCTGATGTAAATACAACAGGTCTAACAAAGGAAGAGATGATGAAAAACATGAAGAAGTCGAATATGCAGAATAACAATGTAAGAAAGGATGATGTTAAGAAAGAGGATATGAAGAAAAGTAAGTCATAATATTATCGGTAAGTCTCACCCTTTCCGCTATTATTTTTTAAAAAATAAGTTAACCCTAAAGTTCTCAGAATGAAAAATATATTCATGGCCCTCATTGCAATTAGTATTATATCCTTATACGCTTGCGATGATGATAATACATCACCTAACGATCAGGACTTTAGAGTTGTCATTGAAAATGTTTCAGTGAATAACACTCTTCCAACATCCAGGATTGATGGTACTATTCCACTTTCGCATGGTGTGTATGCAGTAATGGCATCTGGTAATTTATTTACGATGGGCCAGACGGCGGATGCAGGAACTTCCAGAATTGCGGAAGATGGATTTACAACAGAAAAAACTAATTCACTCAACAATCAGGATGGTGTTAGAGACCATGGTGAATTTGTAGCTCCAGGTGGACCTGATAATGGTGCAGCACTCTTCGCGGGTGAATCAAGCACTTTCAATATCAGTGCGCGTCCAGGTGATAAATTGCAAATCCAGAGCATGTTTGTACAATCGAATGATTGGTTCTATGCATTCGGAAACGGAGGATTGGATTTATTTAATGGTAACACTCCAGTTACAGGCAATATGACTTCAGAATTAGTTCTTTATGATGCAGGTACTGAAGCTGATGAAGTTCCTGGTGTAGGTATTAATCAAAAGCCAGCGCAAGGACCATTAGATATGAATGTTGGTCCAGCTGATGCAACTACTACCATTACTGATGCAAGGGTTAGACATACACAATTTACGATCCCTGCTACAACATCAGTAGTCAGAATTACAATAACTCCCCAACAGTAACAAACAAACTCAAGCACGTTTATTTGAAGTGGACCTAAATTTATCGGAGACGATACATTCAGGTCTTTTTTTATTCTAATTCCACTGTGGC
>JAYUXX010000551.1:0-2553 GCA_043752765.1 Saprospiraceae bacterium
TATCGACTTAGTGCTGACGATATTATCCATGCAATGCAGGTCATCCTCCGGATTATCATCTGGCAAGTTGTTAGGGCCAGAAGTCCAGAAACAAAACTGAGGAGGATTTATCTTTTGATCCTCAGCTAAAAGTCCAACAAATTCAACCCACGCAGATTCTCCCGGAAGAATATTATGATCTAGATAGTCTGAATGATTTGCCGATCCGGGAGGGCAGAAATAAAAGTTAATTCGGCCACCAAAAATTGTATTCAGTGAAAATGAATTGATTTCTTCATCTCCTGTATTCGTTACCTGAACCCTAAATCTTCCTCCTGTTATATTGTATAATGTGGCTGGGTCAGGGCTCGGGCTGAAAAATGAATCAATCACAGGTTCTTCTAACATTTCGATATCTGTTACAGACAGGCTTAATAATTTCGTCGTGTCTGGTTCAGCTGTATTGGAATTAAATCTAAACCATCCTTCTTCCCTGCCGCCATTATATAAGAAATTAGGATAATTGGAAGCCGTAGGACCTGATTGATAATTACCAGAAATAGCCAAGCCTTCATCGGTTAATTCAATATCATCGACACTTATCCCGGATAGATTATTTGCATAAGTTTCATGTAATTGTCCCAGCGTATCAAATATCATGATTTCCAGATTTGGAAAATTGAGTCCAATAGCAAATTGGTTCTTTGCAAAACTAAATTTGTTATGAAAGTCATTGGCTCCATCTGGCATATCCATGACGAAAACAGGTTGCAGATCTTTTCTAAATCGGAAAATTTCTTTCGACTCTGTATTCATTCCATAAAAAACATTGTCATCATCAATACCAAGCAAAGTCATAGTACCGTTCCCTAAAATCATGGGCTGACTACTCGTCAACTCATAGTTTCCCATGACCCGAGTGTAATATTTTAAACCTGAAGTGTCTCCGAGAATGATGTCCAAAGATCCTGGAACAAACAGATACGATGATGGGTAACCAAATATGTGAGCGAATAAATTCTCCCAAATAATTTCTCCGGTTTCAATATCAATTTCCATTAGTGATCCACCCCAGTGATATAAAATATTTCCATTGGGCGCCAAGAAAAGACTCGTTGGTGTATACCAATCGGAGAGAGGAGGCAAATGCCAATTCGAAGAGCCAGAGGAATCAAACTTTTCTATCACAAATTCATAGATTCCCGCATCACAATTGCCCACACCATATCTGACTACAATCTCATCATTTGGCAGGACCCAGATAGGTCCCATCTCCGTTATTTCATTTGGATCCAACTTGTTACTAAATAAAATCCTTTTTTCTGTTCTGCCGATGCTATCCAGGATCACAATGGAAAGGGAATCTTCCCATAATTCCAAGGGGACTTCAGAATCTTTTACAGCAAGAGCCCAACGACCATGTGTCATCGGCTCCATATCATATATCATCGAATTGAATTCGTGCGAAACGATCCTTTCAATTTTTGGATAAACTACTTCTGTTTTTGGTCTCAAATCAAATTTATAAGACTGGTCCTGGTATACATATCCAACACCTTCAAAATAAATGGTGCCATTGAAAAGATATACCACACTATCGATGATGAAAGATGCCGGTGCCCATCTTGATTTTCCAGGATGAGAGGGAAGTTGTGTCCAGGCGTTAAAAGCCGGATCATACTCCCAGAATTCTCCTTCTTCCATAGATAAGTGATCACCACCATCCCCACTGAGGATATATCCCTTATCACCATGCGAGAACTGAGTGCCAGCAACGCGTGCTTCCCCTGGAATATCAGTCATACGGTCCCACGTTTCCAGCATAGGATCATAGCGATACCAATCCTTAAAAATTCCTGTTCCATGACCAAAACCAGTGTATACATGGTCCCCTGCAGCAAATTGGTAAGGATGGTGGCGGCGCTCAGCGGGAAAATCAAGTTTCTGAGCCCATTGATTAGTGGCAATGTCATATTCCCACCAGTCATTCATATTCCCATTAATACCATTTCCAAGACCGACGAAGATCTTCCCATTGAGAGCCACCATTGCAGGATGTAATCTTGGTTCACAAGGACAGTTTTCGAGCTTGGTCCATCTCATGGAGTCAGGATCAAAGACCCAAAGGTCATTCAATATCTCTGTGGTGGTTGTGCCAAAACCAAAATAAGCTTTGCCATCCCACACATCTCCAATTGAATACCCGCGGCCTGGGGCAGGGAACGTGTCAAGTTCTGTCCAAATGTCAGTTATGGGATCAAACTGCCAGAAAGCATTGCTTTGGCCAAAGGATTCTGTCGTACCCGCCACTAGGTATCCCTTGCCATCGATTGCGAATCCAAAAGTGTGTTCGGAGAGAAAACCGGGAGGAGATGAGGTAGGCTCCCAGGATTGTGCGAATGAAAAACTAAATATCTGGATGCAGAAGCAGAGAATGAAAACCTGTTTGATCATAGCATTTAATTGACAGAATTGGCAAGATAAGGTGATAATGGGTGTTAATATTAGAATGTAGAATTAAGAGGATCAATGCAGTATGAATCTAATTTCAACCCCATCCTCTGACCATGTTAA
>JAYUXX010000552.1:0-2550 GCA_043752765.1 Saprospiraceae bacterium
ATATAACCTAATTCTGAAGAAATATAGATTCCGTTATCGGTTAACAAATGTTTGCATTTGGCAAAAGAGCTCTTCCCCACTGTGTCCAAAATGTAATTGTATCTCGCATTTAATTTTGTAAAATCGTCTTTTGTAAAGTCAATGATCTGATCTGCTCCCAATGACTTCACTAATTCTATATTTTTTGTATTACACACCGCGGTTACATTGGCGCCATAATATTTCAGAAGTTGCACCGCTGCACTACCGATAGCTCCTGTTGCGCCGTTCACCAGCACTTTATGACCCTGCTTAAGATTTATTTTATTGATAAAATTAT
This sequence comes from Saprospiraceae bacterium, assembly GCA_043752765.1. Lineage (GTDB taxonomy): Bacteria > Bacteroidota > Bacteroidia > Chitinophagales > Saprospiraceae > Opimibacter. The sequence continues at coordinate 320 of JAYUXX010000552.1, forward strand.
ATGCATAATGCGCACCTTCCATTGACGCTGCAGCTTGTTCATAAGATAATCCACCTGTGATCGTTGTTATTGCTTTGTCTTCGGATAATGTTATAAACTGAGCATGTGAGCTTACCCCATTATCATCAAATCCAAATACATTGTCACCGACTTTAAATGATTTAACTTCCTTACCAATAGACTCGATCTGACCACCAAAATCAGTCCCAAGAATTTGTTTTTTGGGTCTACGCATTCCAAGAAAAAACCGCATGATAAATGGTTTTGCTCTTAACATTGCACAATCCGTCCGATTGACAGTAGCTGCATATACGCGAATTAATACCTCATTGTCCTTGGGTATTGGCTGCTCAACTTGGTTAATTTGTAGCACACTCGGAGGGCCGTACTCGGTATAAATAGCTGCCTTCATAACTGATCCATTTTGTTTTAGGAGCGTGTTTTATAGTGAACGTTTCTTCTTTGGAAGCTCAATGTAAAGTGTGTTTTAGGTGCAATCAAGCTTGTGCTTTAATATCTGCTATCTAATCGTCCGAAAGAAGTAAGAGTTCGATTAACTCATCCATTTCAGTAAAATCGCGTAAGCCGATTTTATCTTCATCTCCACCCATAAAACAAATACCACCCGTATATCCCTTGGACAGTACAGAAGATAGCAGTTCAAATGACCAGTCTGCCTGCAGAAATATTTTGTTCTTTGGCATGCCCAGGATTAAATCCATTGACAGCATCAATTCAGCAGTGAATAAAAGTATAAATGCGTCTTCCGATGACAATTCAATTTTTGAAGCGGAATCAACCACAAAAAAAAGCGGAAGCTGGGGTTGTGCATCATGATCTGGCACCTGTGTCAGGATAAGCCCATCAGGCTTGGCATCAATCACAGTTTTGGCGAATAGCATCTCATCCTCAGAATTAATCTCGGCAGCCATTTTTACTCCTTCCACCCAGTCCCTAAGTGTATGCCAGAACAAAAAAGACTTCGGATCATCATCAAGCACCATACTCATCCAATCAATTCCCATAGCGGCAAAGTACCGCGCATCCGTAAGATGTTTTATTTTTCGGACCAGAATCGGGTTTGTATACATATTAATTTCAAAAATTAGAAAGGTGAAAATAAACTATCACGGACGAAAATTTGCAGGTGTTACGAATACACCAAATGGACAAGTAAGCGGAGACACTGTTTTTCACTACAGCCAAAATGATTTCGTCTTAACTGCTAAGTACAGTGGTGGTAGTATCGGGGAAGGCTATATGCTTGGAAAGGTAAATGAAGACAATAGCCTTGATTTTGTATATCACCATTTTGATATCGCTGGAAACCTGCGTAGTGGGCACTGCCAAAGTACTCCTGAGCTTTTACCGGATGGAAGCATTCTGCTTCACGAGAAATGGCATTGGACTTTTGGTGGGGAAGGAATCGGTGAATCGATTGTGAAGGAAATCTAGATTTTTAAGAGTGATTTAGTTCATCACTTCCTGTTTCCTAATCCCCTTTTGTTAATTTCTCATTTCTAGTTTCTAGTTTCTATCCCGCATTCATTTGTAATGGCGGGACCATCGTCGAACGATGGGTTTCTAGTTTGAGTTTCTAGTTTCGGTCTAATATCTATAATGCTCCTTCATTTTCCTGATCAGTAAATCTTTCTTTCTCCTTGAAACCTCAACTTCCTACCCTCCTTCCAATATTACACTTCCACCTTCACCTCGAATGTATTCTTTGATATATTCAATATTGACCAGATAGGATTTGTGGATACGGACAAAGTGACTGTCTTCCAAAAGTGATTAAAGTTGTTTGTTTTGCTTTTTAAACTCAATGCAAATTTCAATGCGTTTATGTTTCCCGATGGCACCGTGCCAAATAGCGTTTTCAATAAAGGGCTGGATTAACATGGGAGGGAGGATTGTCTCGTCCATTTCAAGAGCCGGATCGATTGTTATTTGACAATTAAAGTTCACATTTCGGATTTTCTCCATTTCAATATATCGGTGCAGATAATCAATTGTATTGCGAAGAGAAATACAGGATTGTCCGGATTGATCCAGTGTCATTTCAGTCTGCGAGAGCAATTGATCCAGGTTGGCCTTTTGCTTGAATTGCGATATTCTGATCCTATAGATTCCATCACAGCTGTCCAAAACATTTGACAACCTAATATTCTATCCCTCACAATTAAGTGATTATGTTCTCAAAATAGCCAAAATGAAAAGATATCCCCCAA
>JAYUXX010000553.1:0-2546 GCA_043752765.1 Saprospiraceae bacterium
GCGAAAATTGTTGTTGAAAACATTAAATAGGGGGACTATAAATAAGAATCAATCAAGTTTACCCAAGAATATTTATATGAAAATCCCGAATTGAAATTAGAAATTCTGATTAAAATGTGTGAATTATGTAAATAAAACTGTGTTTTAGAAGATTATTTCAGAATTCTTCAATAAAAGCTTGAGTTTACGCAAAACGGATGAAACTTACTTACCAGAAGGCTGTTCTAATTTTCTTTTTTCCATCTATTCTCCAACTCTTCGAGTGCAATTCAGGCCAAAGCATTCGATTAAAAACGACTTTAAGCAATGAAAGTATTCATCAAAAATATGGTGAGTCTTCGCTGCAAAATGTTAGTGAAGTCAGTTTTTGAAAATTTCAATATTCCGTATATCTCTGTGGAACTTGGTGAAGTTGTTACAGTATCTGAACTGACGGACGATTCACGGAATCAACTGAAGTCAATCTTGATGACATCAGGTCTTGAATTGATGGAGGATCAGAAAAGTATTCTCATCGAAAAAATCAAAAATATAATAGTGGAAATGGTCCACAACAGTGAAGACCCACCGGCCACCAATTTTTCAGTATACCTGAGCGCTAAACTGAATTATGATTATAACTATCTGTCTAATCTATTTTCTGAAGTAAAAGGGACTACCATTGGCAATTATATCATAGCCCATAAAATCGAGCGCGCCAAGGAATTGCTTGTTTACAACGAGCTTACATTGACAGAGATTGCTGAAAAACTTCACTACAGTAATGTCGCCCACCTCTCGAACCAATTCAAGAAGGTCACCGGCCTAACCCCCTCTTTTTTTAGAAAAATGAAGGATAAAAGAATGATCGCACTTGAAAATGTGTGAATGATTCTGTAATACCCCCGCAGATCCTACTTCCTGTACAACTCGTATATTTTATTTATTGTATTATTGCGGCATCATAATGAGCCACGTAACCCGTAAAATATACCATTACCTGATTGCGTTTCCCTACTCATGCCCTGCTAAATCTTAACCTTTCCAAAGTATTCCAAAGAAACAATGCCTCAGGTAACCTTCAATAATCAACAAGCCGTTTTTTTTAGGACGATCCACGCAAATGTTGAACAATATTTTGCAGAGAAGAATTTGAGAAAAACGGGCAACATGAAGCTGTATTTAAAATCAGGTATCCTGATTTCTGCTGCGGTGGCCATGTATATCCTTTTGTTGACGGTTGATATGCATCCTATTCTGGCACTAACGATCTGTGCTCTTTTTGGCATGGCTCAGGCAGGTATAGGGTTTAACGTGATGCACGATGCCAATCATGGTAGTTTTTCAACACGTAAGTGGGTCAATACAACTATGGGACTGACATCAGATGCGATGGGTGTTACTTCCTGGTTTTGGAAACAAAAACATAATATCATTCACCATACATATACGAATGTAGATGGTATGGATGATGACATCGTAAAGCCGCCCCTGTTGCGCATGTGTCATTCTCAAAAACATTTGTGGGTACACCGTTACCAATATATCTATTGTATTCTTCTATATGGATTGACTTCCCTCGCATGGATTTTCTTTTCGGACTTCTCTAAATACTTCCAGAAAAAAATTCAATCCATGAAAACCAAGGAGATGGTTCCTAAGGAGCATATTATTTTTTGGTTGAGTAAAACGTTGTACGTTTTCTTCTATGTCGTAGTCCCCATTTACATGGTTGGATTTGTTCCTTTCCTGATCGGGTTCGCTGTGATTCACTTTACACTAGGCCTTGCTTTGGCGTTAGTATTTCAACTAGCTCATGTGGTTGAAGCCACACATTTTGTAGATGCTAGTTGTGAGGACGTTAAGATCAATGATGAATGGGCTGTTCACCAGGTGCGTACTACTGCGGACTTTGCTACAGATAACAAATTCATTTCATGGTTTACAGGTGGATTGAATTACCAGGTAGAGCATCATCTTTTCCCACACATTAGCCACGTGCATTATCCGGTGATCCACACGATAGTGAAGGATGCTTGCCAGAAATTTTCTGTGCGATTCAATCAATACCCATCGATGACAGCTGCTTTGATGTCTCATTTCCGCTTTCTGAAACAGTTAGGTACGGAGTAAATAATCTCACTCACGAACTATCTGCCTCCTTTGGGCTCCGATAAAATTTGCAATTATTAGAACCTATTATGTAAGTATATAGGTATTGCCGAACGGTATCTTTGCAGCTCCCTAAAACACATCTAATGGACGATAGATCCAGTATGGATAGTCATACTGACAAAGTTGAATTGACAAAATCAAAGGCTCATATTATCTTGAAGATTGTTGAATATGTCCCAAATGCTGTAGTCTGTAAAACAATACTAAAAAAGAGCAATGGTAATATTACCGTCACTTGCTTCGATACGGGTGAGGAATTAGCTGAAAAGTCTTCTCCTTATGATAATTTGTGCAGATCATTGATGGCTCAGCCGAATTGATTATTAATGAGGAAAAATTTGTCCTGAATTTAGGCGATGGAATTATTATCCCCGCGAATGCATGGTATTGTT
>JAYUXX010000554.1:0-2534 GCA_043752765.1 Saprospiraceae bacterium
AAAAGGCGAAGGCTAATGAAAGGAAAAGGAAAAGGCGAAGGCTAAGGAAAGGTTCCGCTTAATTACATACATATCCAAACACAGATAAAAAGCTTAGGAAATCTGTCGTATTCACTGAACCATCTAGGTTAAAATCTGCGGGACAACCTGAACATGAATTACCAAAACTGGCGAGCAATTGTAGAAAATCAAGCGTATTGACAGCCCCGTTATTATCAATATCCTGCTGAATACATCGTACAACGATATCGACGGGTGTTGATAATGCAGTAGCACCATAACTATCAGTTGCCTTTGCAGTCAATGTGTACATCCCCATCGGAAGATTTTCAAGACCCGTCATTGAATACGGCGACATGTTATCCTCACCAATTTTGTTTCCATCAAGAAAAAACTCAACAAGCACCACCTGGTCATTGGGATCGAGGGCCAAAGCTTCTATCGTGATAAATAAAGGATCGTAATAAATATAACCGCTATAGGGTGGCTGTGTGATTGCACAGACAGGCGGATCATTTTTGATCACAGAGACACTATTGGTATCATACATCACCATAAAATGCGATGGCAGCACAAGCGATGAAAAGGTACCTATGATCGAATCCGTTGCCTGTATGATGTGAAAGGAAGTTCCAAACGGAGGTGTATAAGATGATTGCAAATCAACCACCAAAATGCTACCCTCGATATCAAGAGCTCCTGTAATATTCAATCTATCATTACCTATGCCAGGTCCTGCAGGGCCTGAAATGTCAATATCAAGTAACTGGTTGTGAATCAATGTGGATGAAGCAAGCGATAATTCCGCTACAGGATTTCCAGGTTCTATTCTTCCCTCGTTGGTAAAGCTAGTGTTAAATGTAATTGTATTCTTTCCTCTTATTGTGCCTGTGGATGTATTATGAAGTGGTCCAAAAAATTGTATCGGTGCACCATTTGATATAAATACACCGGAATTAATAAATGAAAGTGTACCATCAAAACTATATCCAAAAACTAAAAAAGCATTTCCAGTACGTATAAATTGACCTCGATTTTCAAACGTGCCACCTGCACTATATGGATTATATACCTCAGCATATGATGAACAATTTTCAGTAAGCACCGCTCCAGTTGGTATAATCCAATGTGCACCATTCGAAATTCCAATAAATCCACCTTGCCAGTTAACACCACCGTTACAGATGAGCGTTTTTGCAAGTAGATTATGTTCTCCAAAACCTGAAGCACTTGATAGTAAGAGTAACCCATTTACCTGCACTGTATCAGAAGAGATTGCATTGCCAAGATTACCTTCGAGCCAAACAAAATTTCCGTTTACAATCAAATTTCCATTACCAGTATGTAATCCTCCGGAAGTATTTCCGTTCAGAAACAGGTCACCATTGATTGTAAAATTAAAACCACCATTAACCATGCCGTTTGAAAGGACTGAGAGGTTTTGGATGACTGTATGTGATGTAAGTGTAGGGCCATCTGCGGAAATAAGTACGTTGTCGAGAGGCCCCGGAATTCCTGTTGGCGACCATTTAGCAGCATCGTTCCAGTTTCCGGTGCCACTGTTCCATGTATAATCAGTTGCATTTGCAAGTTGCAAAACAAAAGCTGAAAGTATCGCAGTAATTAACACTATCTTTTGTGTTAGCATGGAGTGGGTTATTAAAACAGGAATTACAAAGGTCACCTATTCAAACCGTCAACGCCATTTCTATACATAAGGAAATCAACAATTAATTGTAAAGTGGATGGGTAGTAAAATGAAAGAGGCGAAGGCTAAGGCGAAGGAATGAAAGGCTGAGGCGAAGGCGAAGGCTGAGGAAAAGGTTAGGGCGAAGGCGAAGGCTGAGGAAAATTAAAAAGTTTAAAATTCAATTGTATCAGATGAGAACCACATGTCTTACCATGATTTCACAGCTATGCCAGTACGGCAACATGCATTGCAGTTATTCGTGCGAGACTGGGTAAGAACTAATAAATTTCCTGCAGAAGAAAAATATGGGAGGATGGGTAGCAAATTCTCTATTGCATTGCATTGCATTCTCAACCCTGATTTCGCTACATTAGAAAAACTATTTTGTGATCATGTAAATATGAATCAATGGATGCAAAAGTTTTTGCAACATTTATAGAAATTAAATCCTTGAAACATATAATTCTTCAACCCAACTGCACTGCTAACCTTAGCCTTCGCCTTTTACAACGCCTACGCCTTTTACAACGCCTTCGCCTATTGCAACGCCTCGTCCTCCGCTACCGCCTCAGCCTCTGCCTTTTTCTTCTTGCACAACCTATCTATTGCCAGATCATTCATGAATACATGGACATGCAGATCCATCCAACAATGCATATAGCTCATCCGATGTTTGATCCGGGATTGACTTATTTTAATGAAAATGAACCTCCTAAATTGACATACAAACACCAGTTTAAAAACGTCAATTATGCGAATTACTGGGAGGACAATAAAGGCTGTCGAATATTTGTGGTAGGCTTTATGACCAAGGAACGAATCCGCAATCGGCAAAAAGCGCGCG
>JAYUXX010000555.1:0-6304 GCA_043752765.1 Saprospiraceae bacterium
ACCTTCTGTACATTAAAATCTGTCAGACCGCGTGATGTGGTCACGTCTTTGCCATGCACTTCAGCCAAAAGAGATTCATCAAAAGGAAGTATGTGCATCTTCTGTAAGATTCCGGTTTGATATTTGAAAAAATAAAAACCTTGTGCTCTGGCGGCATTCCGGTCACTATATAGTCCGCTGATCACCAGGTTGTCATGAAGGTTATCAAATTGTGTATGAAAATCGTAAGCCTGGTATTCACCCAGATTAAGAGTTTCATGGATGATTTCACCCGATCCGGGTGTCGAAGAAAAGACTTCTAGGCTTTGCACTTTCTGTAAAAATTTGTCCGGCTCAAGTACTAGATGAATATCACCTTTATTACTTATTTCCATTGAAGTATAATCCCGGGTGAGATTACCGCTGGAAAACTCAAATTCAGTTTTCCAAAGAACCATTTGATTTTCCAGATCATAACTGAACAGACTAAGACCGTTATTAATTTCACGAAACAGTACCACCTTGGTCTTATCTTCTGACTCAGACATCAATACACGCGGTGTGATAAAAACATTTTGAACAATATCGAGTGTCGTTGTATCGATCAGGGTGACAGAATGATCATAGGATCGATGTTGGAGAATGTAGTCTCCTTTGTCCCGGGTACCATATAGGAGATGAAACTTGTTCGAATGACCTATAATTCCGATGATGTCTGCTTTTCTGGGGCCAAGAAGAATTTCCCGTTCCCATTTCAAATGCATTTCTTCATCAAAGGCCTGGATAAAAAATTCATGTCCCCGGTCTCTGAATAATAAGAGATCATTTCCTACCCATCCGAGGATAGTGTACGCATAATCATTCCGAAGAGGAAGTTCTTCTGAAATCGTTATTTCCTGACTACAAAGAGGGATGGAGAGTACCGTGAAAATGATGGACACCAAAGATTTTAATAGAGAATCGAATGATGTCTTCATAATGTCATCTGGTGCTGGTGTGGGGAATTGGAAATATGTATGAAAGGTAGTTTCAAATAACCTAAAAAGCAAAATGAATTGAATGGTTGCAACTGTGCATACACTTTCCGTGATCTGGGCGTAAAATGAGATCTGGTTTTGGTATAAAGGGGAGCGGTGTATATTGGTATTTTCTTGAATTTAATTGATTTATATATTAGTTAAAAATTTAAACTAGACGTATATCTTGAATTTATGTTTCAAGACTTTTTTTGTCAATTTCCTTTTAAACCATTGACTCAATTCTCCACAATATGAATCCGCTGCAGATGAAAGTGAACCTGTATTTTTGCCGCCACCAAATAACCCTCCCATGACCGATACGGCTATAATCGAGTGTGTTCCTAATTTCAGTGAAGGTCAAAGGCCCGAAGTAATCGAAGCCATTGCCAATAGTATCCGCAAGGTAGAAGGGGTTAAGTTGCTTGATGTAGATCCTGGAAAAGGTACAAATCGAACAGTCATGACAATGGCCGGTTCACCAGACCGGGTTATAGAGGCTGCTTTTCAGGCTATCCAAACAGCTTCATTTCTGATTGATATGCGAACCCACCATGGCGAACATCCCCGCATGGGGGCAACTGATGTATGTCCGCTGATTCCAATAAGCGGAATCACTATGGAAGAAACGGCAGCTTATGCACATCAACTTGCAAAACGAGTAGGAGATGAACTATCTATTCCGGTTTATATGTATGAGGCCGCAGCGACCAGGGATGAGCGAAAAAATTTGGCCGTCATTCGTGCAGGTGAATACGAAGGCTTCGCTGAAAAAATGAAAGACCCTCAATGGCAACCTGATTACGGTCCAAAGGATTTTAATGACCAGGCGGGCGCAACCGTGATCGGCGCACGTGACTTTCTAATAGCTTATAATGTAAACCTGAATAGCCGTTCAGTGCGAAGTGCAAATGCAATCGCGTTCGACATCAGGGAGAAAGGTCGCATTATTCGGAAAGGAAATACGGCAACCGCAGAAATTTTGCGTGATGAGAAAGGTGAACCACAGCGCGAGGATGGTTTATTGAAGGGGGTGAAAGCTATTGGCTGGTATATCGAAGAATATGGAATCGCCCAGATTTCGATGAATATTACAAACATTCAGTTGACATCACTTCATAAAGCTTTTGATACCTGCGTTGATAATGCAGCCTCAAAAGGATTGAGAGTGACGGGATCTGAATTGGTTGGATTGGTTCCACTTCAGGTAATGATTGATGCAGGTAGATACTATCTAAAAAAACAAGGACTATCAAGTGCTGCATCTGATAAAGAACTTATCCATACTGCGGTAAAAAGTCTCGGGCTTGACGACCTGGCTCCGTTTGATCCGGAGAAAAAAATAATTGAATATTTATTGAATAAAAGTGATGATATGAAACTGTCGGAATTTACATTGACTGCATTCACTGAAGAATTGGCTTCTGATTCACCAGCGCCTGGTGGAGGTTCAGCTGCCGCTTATGCAGGGTCGTTAGCAGCATCACTTGGTTCGATGGTGGCTAATCTGAGTGCACACAAAAAAGGTTGGGAAGATCGTCAAACATTCTTTGTGGATTGGGCAATTAAGGGACAAGATTCCAGAAAGAAGTTATTACAACTTGTGGATGAAGACACGATGGCTTTCAATTCACTGATGGATGCATTCCGACTTCCAAAGTCAACGGATCTGGAAAAAGAACAAAGAACAGATGCAATTCAACGAGCCACAATGCGTGCAATTGAATCGCCACTCAATATCATGAAAGTCAGTTCCGAACAATTTCCGCTGCTGGATGCAATGACGAAGGAAGGCAATCCAAACTCCGTATCCGATGCAGGAGTAGGAGCTACGTGTGCATTGGCTGCTGTTGAAGGAGGCTGGTTGAACGTGATGATTAATCTCAGTGGTTTGAAAAGTAAAAAGAAAGCTGTCGCGTTCAAGAATGAAGCAGATACTTTACTAGGGAATGCCCGGACGCAAAAAGAAAATATTTTTAATCAGGTAACCGTGAAAATTTCCTCGACATAATTTTCGGAAATTATGTTTTTAGGGAGCTAATAATGTTGCCCGCAAAAGACTAAACAACTCATTTTTGATTTTTTATTATGCCCATTATACGTTCTGTTCATAATGTTCATCCAACTTTTGGTAAAGATTGTTTTCTTGCCGAAACAGCTGTGATTGTGGGTGATGTGGTCATGGGCGATCAGTGTTCGGTCTGGTGGGGAGCAGTCATTCGAGGGGATGTCAATGCTATCCGTATTGGCAACAGGGTTAATATCCAGGATGGAGCTGTGTTGCATTGCACGTTTGAAAAGTCACAAACCATCATTGGTGATGATGTATCTATTGGTCACAATGCGATTGTTCACGGCAGTACCATTCATGATGAAGTATTGATCGGAATGGGTGCGATCATCATGGATCTGTCGATCGTAGAGAAGCATGTTATCGTTGCAGCAGGTGCAGTTGTACTGGAAAATTCAGTACTCGAATCCGGTTGGATTTATGCGGGTACTCCTGCCAAAAAACTCAAGCAACTGGATCCTGAAAATCTTCAATTCTTTATTACACGAACTGCCGAGAATTATATTAAGTATGCGGGATGGTTTCGATAGAAACTATAAAAGCAGGAAGATGCGCGAGCAGGTCATTTCTGAAAGTGCCTTCTGTAATCATTTCTGGAAGCTTCAATCACTTCTAAGGCTTCTTCTCTCCCATAGATCATTGGAATTTCAACCGGTTGTATAGCCCCGGGTGCCAACTTATAGGTCAGGAAATAATGTTTCAGCCTTGTGATGATAGACTCAGGAAGTTCAAAAAGATCTTTCCACTTGGAATAGGTTCCATCCTGATGAAGAACCGCAATTATTTTGTCGTCGGCTTCTGCATGGTCGATCATTTTCAAGCCCCCGATCGGAATGGCCTGAACAAGAATATCGCCATGTACTATTCTGTGTTCGGTCAGAACTAATATATCAAGTGGATCACCATCCCCTATGATATTCAGAAGACCTGTCTGCCTCATACAGATCGCCGCTACTTCTTCTTTGCAATACGACTGCGGTATAAATCCATAGAGTGCCGGGACAACATTCGAATAAAATTGAGGTCTATCAACTTTTAAAATTCCAGTCGCTTTATCCATTTCATATTTGACGGTATCGGATGGAGTGATCTCAATATATGCTGTGACTATACCAGGTGACTGAGGACCGATGTCCACACCATGCCAGGGATGCGATTTGTATTTATTTATCTCCATTTTTAAGTTATTGGATTGAAATTGAATTTTGAGGGTCTGATAATTTCGAAGCGACTATTGACTATTGCCTTCATGTAATTTAAGGGCAGTTCCAATCTCCACCAAATATACCTTCTTCAACTTCCTCTCCCTCAACTGCGGATTTAGAAAAGACAGACTTAATAAAGTCACAGGATAATCATCGAATTCTCTTATTACGCGATTTTCACCAAGCTCAACAATTCTTTCCTCAGTCGTATAAACCCAGGTTCCCGGTGTAATTGTTTTTATATGATCAGTTTGTAGCTGAGGAATTATATGTCCACTATAATAGTCCAATGCATGTCCATGTTTTCCATACCAGAAGATTTGAGACGGATTTTCCTTCCTGATCATTTTGCCCGCCTGACTTGTAGATTGGTACGTAAGGAGATTTGGATAAAAATGCAAACTCAAAACAAATTGAAAAAGCAAGACAAGCGATAACGTGGGAAGTATTAGTCGATCAGTTTTATTTGATCCATTTTTTAAAAACCACCAAAAAAGTCCATAGAACAAAATAGTTAACCCGACGATTGCAGGATGCTTCGTTGGGAAAGCCCATGCCAAAACAGCAGCTGCCATGATTACTAATAAATGCAATAGGCTAAAGTGAACAACACGAAACCATTTTGGTATTTGTTCTACATAATTGTCGGCATAGTGAGCGATCAGTACAGCTGCAAAAGGGAATAATGGAAAAATATAATGTGGCAACTTATACTGTGAAAAAGAAAGTGCAATTAATGGAATTATAAATCCGAAGAATGTGATCCACTCCTGCGACTCTTCTGCGAATTTATTTCGCTTAAATGCATTTTTAATTTTTAAACCTAATGCAGCAAAAAATAATAATACCCAAGGCTGTAAATCCCACAGAATAGTTTGAAGGAAATAAAAAACGGGGGTATCGTTTTGCCAATAATTGTCTCCGGTGATTCGGCCAAAACTTTGTGTCCAAAAATAAAACCCAATCCCGGAAGGCCCCTTGAGTCCGTATACTTCCTTCTCCGGATGCAAATCAAATTGTTGATACAATCCGTAAAGCATGGGAGAGAGTACAAGCCCGATAACCGGCAATAGCAATAGCCATTTCCAGTCTACTATTTTTTTCCATTGACGGCTCATGATAAGGTGTCCACCTATGGCTGCCCCCGGAATTATGATTCCAATAGGTCCTTTAGTCAACATAGCCGCTCCGATGCAAATCCCTCCAGCCAACAAAGAAAAAATATGTCCCCTTTTAAGAAAAACAGAAATCCAATAAACTGATCCAATCACAAACGATGTCAACAATCCATCCGTTCGGATATCATTTGTCATGAGATGAAATGCCTGCGTACTCGCCAGCACAAAAGCGCTGATCATTCCTGTTCTCTGATTATACCACAGACTCCCGAATTTATAGGTTGCCCAAACTCCAAACCATAGGATTAAAACAGCCGGCAATTTGTATGCAAATCCAGAAGGGCCGAAAAAGGAAATACTAAGTGACGATAACCAAAAAAGAAGAGGTGGTTTGTCCAAATAATCCGCACCTCTGTGATATAATTGCAAATAATTTTGGGTTTGGGCCATTTCCATCGAAATGGATGCATACTGTGCTGCATCAACATCCATGATATCGATGCCAAGATTTATTACGGACAAGATTACCAGCATCCCGAAAAAGAAATGATATCGGTAGCGGTAAGGAATGGATTGATTTTGTAAGCCTTCTGGATCTGACATGCCCTCACAAGATAGTTGGTGTCTCTCTTCTCATCGTCCTGCCTCTTTTTTTACTGCGTATATTAAAAACCAGCTTTAGGGACATTAAACAAGTATTCTCATACTCTGTTATAGTTGCAATATGAGCGTCCCATCCTTTGGGAAACTCATTTTAAGTACATTTTCAAACCTTACATTAAAACAAACAAAAGATGAAAAGCAAATTAAATTTTAAAATCGTTGGACTGATCACGTATTGTATGATGATGTTCGTCATGGTACAGGCCCAATCTGGCGCAAGAATTGGATTCCGTGTAGGAGGAAATATATCCA
>JAYUXX010000556.1:0-6288 GCA_043752765.1 Saprospiraceae bacterium
CTTCTATTGAAAAATGTTGAGATCGTTAATGGTATTCAGTTTGTCAGTTCTGAAGTTGAAATCTCGGATCAAAAATTATTAAAAAGCCTTTTATTTCAATTAGGCAATGAATTAGGTGAGCAAACTTACTTATTAATTGGTTCGAAAGGTGATGGCAAGGCTCAACTGATGTTATATATCAGTGAAGATTTAGTACGGAATAAAAAATTGCATGCAGGTCATATTATTAAAGAGCTTGCACGTTCTATACAAGGTGGTGGTGGTGGACAACCCTTCTTTGCTTCGGCGGGAGGAACAGAACCAGGTGGTTTGAAGGATGCTCTTCTGAAAGGGAAAGAATATATTGCGAATTGAGTACGCCAGGCATGTGGGCCTTCGCACATACCGAACACAACATTAACTCATGAATGACCAAAGAGACCGTATTCGTATTGGGGTGATAGGTGCAGGGCACCTCGGGCAATATCATATTGAGTGTATTGAACGCATTGAAGGATTTCAATTGTCGGGATTTCATGATGTTGATGAAAGCAGGGCAGAACAAATTTCCGCCAAATACAATGTCACATCATTTGAGGATATTGAAACACTGCTAGGTCAGGTAGATGCAATTTGTATTGTAACTCCGACTAGCACACATTTTGACCTTGGTATGCAAGTTATCAATGCGGGTAAACATGTGTTTATAGAAAAACCTTTAACCGATTCTCCCAAGACGAGTTCGGAATTAGCATTAAAGATTGAAGAAAGGAAATTGATAGGCCGTGTCGGCCATGTGGAAAGGTACAATCCAGCTTATGTAGCTGCTAAAAAATTCGGACTTAGCGAGCCTGTTTTTATCGAAGCACATCGGTTGGCACCTTTTAATCCAAGGGGAATGGATGTTCCTGTTGTCATGGACCTCATGATTCACGATATTGATATTGCATTATCTGTAATAGGCTCAGAAGTTGATCACATTGAAGCAAATGGAGTGGGGGTGGCTGGTAAATCTGCTGATATATGTAATGCAAGGATTACGTTTAAGAATAAGGCTGTTGCTAACTTAACTGCAAGTCGCATCAGTCTCAAACAAATGAGAAAACTTAGATTTTTTCAAAGAGATCAATACATGGCAATTGATTTTTTAAATCATGAAGTTCAGGTTGTAAAACTATTGCATGAAGAACCGGTTGATTTAATTTCAATGAAAATGGATTTGCCGGATGGAACACGCTGGATCGCAGCTGATAGCCCTGAGATAAAAAAACACAATGCGATCGAACTGGAATTGAGGGAGTTCCTGGAGGCTATTCACAATCTTTCAGATCAGGGGGTTACATTCCAGCAAGCTGCAAAAGCGGTGGATGTGGCTCATCAGATCATGGATCAAATCAACAAATATGAAGTGTAATTTTTCTGGAATATGGATTGTGATTTTTTTTGTGTCGTTGTACACAGGATGTGACATTATCAATCCATCAGAGACTATCCCTGCAAGTATTCAGGTGAACCAGGTAGATTTTCAAATCCAGCCTGGTCAGGGATCTGCTCGCCACAAAATCACAGAGCTTTGGGTATCTGGAAACAGTAATCTACTTGGAGCTTTTGCTCCTCCTGTGGAAATTCCATTTATCACCGATTCAGCGAGTAGTGTTTTGGTATTTAGGCCTGGCATACGTAACAATGGAATATTGGATAATGCAATCATATATCCAATGTTCACTAACTACCAAGTAGAATTGAATACTACACCTGGAAATCTTTCAGTTGTCACTCCTATAATCCGGTACAGACCAGATGCTGTTTTCAGCCTTATTTCGGATTTTGAAGAGCAAAATGATTTTGTTGATAACCGCGATACAGTGGCAGCAAGCTTTCTATCCCGATCCTCTAATGATCCCTTCGAAGGAAATTTTTCAGGAGAAATGATTATGACCCCCGCCGCAAACTTTATCGAAGTGGGGCATTCATTTGCATTACCTGACCTCCCTACAGATGGAACATCAGTGTATCTCGAATTCCATTACAGAAGTGAAATTGAAATGAGTGTTGGAGTTTTAGGGATCCCATTAAACGGCCAAAGTTTTTCTAATTTTTTCTACTTATTGAGGCCTAGTGATACCTGGAATAAGATCTATATTGAGTTCACAGATGTTCTGGTGGCCTCGGGTTTTCCCGCCTATAAAATTTTATTCAGATCGCTCTATCCCACCGCAGCAACAAGCCCCTCTTATAAAATCCAACTTGACAACATTAAAGTAGTGCATCTGTAAAGAGATGAAGAAGCTGAGGAGATTTCATATGTTTTTGTATGGCTGTGCTGACCTGATATCGGCTATGCTGGCTTGGGCTTTGTTTTATTACGGAAGAGCGCGTGGAGAGGGTAAAACTTTTAATGAGGGTGTCATAGATGACCATAATTTCTGGTATGGCCTGGTCATCATTCCTCTGGCCTGGGTAATTTTTTATTGGATATTCGATCGGTATCAGGATATCTACAGGCTTTCGCGATTCACTACATTGATCCGTACATTCTTTCTTTCATTAGCGGGTGTCATCATTATTTTTTTTACGCTTCTTATTGATGATACGGTGGATGACATATCGGGTTACTTTCATTCATTCATCCGGCTCTTTTTATTGCATTTTAGCATTACGGCTTTTATCAGAATGATTATTCTTACGATGGCCAGCCGTCGACTAAAAGCAGGTCGCATCACATATTCAACTATAATAATTGGTGGAAATCAAAAAGCCTTTGAGCTCTATGAGGATATCCGGACCAGAAAAAAGAGTTTAGGAAACCGGCTGATTGGATTTATTGAAAGTGAAACGAATGGACCTCAAGCCTTGGAAGGGCATCTTCCTAGCCTGGGCAAGTTAACTCAATTGAGTGCTATCATACCTCAATATGAAGTTGAAGAAGCGCTTATCGCAATCGAGACATCCGAACATAATAAACTTAAAGGGATTCTGGATACACTTTTTGATTTCAACGAGGAAGTGCTGGTCAAGATCATTCCTGACATGTACGATATTCTTCTTGGAACCGTAAAGATGAATTACTTATATGGAGCTGTTCTCATTGAAATTCGTCAGGGATTGATGCTGAACTGGGAAAAACTTTTAAAAAGAGGATTAGATATAATCATCAGTCTACTGGGGTTAATCGTTTTGTTTCCAGCGTTCATATACATAGGTTTGAGAGTCCGGTTGTCTTCGCGGGGCCCTATCTTTTATTCCCAAGAAAGGGTGGGGTTAAATGGAAAACCATTTCAGATCATTAAATTCAGATCTATGCATCCCGGCGCAGAGGGCGCCACACCGCAACTTTCTTTTGACGGTGATGAGCGTTGTACTCCATGGGGTGCAGTGATGAGAAAGTGGAGGCTGGATGAATTGCCGCAATTGTGGAATGTTTTGATTGGAGAGATGTCCCTCGTAGGACCGCGGCCTGAGCGGAGGTATTTCATTGATCAGATCATGTTACAAGCGCCCCATTACAAGCATTTATTGAAGGTGCGTCCAGGGATTACATCATGGGGCCAGGTAAAATATGGATATGCAAGCAATATCGACCAGATGTTGCAGCGGTTGAAATTTGATATTCTATATATAGAAAACATGTCCATAAGCCTGGACATTAAGATTCTCTTCTACACCATATTAATCGTGCTGCAAGGCAAAGGAAAATAGGGTGAAACATGGTCCCACCCTATTATTTTTTTAGACTATTCTGAATGAATCAGAAGGATATGAGTTATATCCTTTTGCGTCTTGGTTTGTCATCGAAATCATCATCGTAACGTTTTTTCGGACGGTCGTCCCCAAAACGGTTCGTAGAAGGTCTGCGATCATTTCCCCAACTGTCGTTGCGGGGAGCGCTTGGACGTCTGTCACCACCTCCGCCTGGATTAAAAGGAGGTCTGCCACCGCCACCACCGCCACCGCCTGGTCTTGGTCCTCCTCTACTTCCACCGCGATCATTACTTCGTGGTGCAGGATCAGATTCTTTTACCAGAACTTCTTTACCTTCCATTTCAACTCCATTGAGATTTTCAATGGCTGCTCTTCCACCATCTTCGGAAGACATTTCGACAAAACCATAGCATTTTGACATGCCGGTATCGCGATCGGTAATAACCTTGGCATCTATTACACTGCCATAGGATTCAAACATAGCCTTGAGACGTTCAGAAGTGACGTTCTGGGGCAGTTTAGCGACAAAAAGTTTCATTTATAAAAAAAGTTAATGTTTAATTTTTGTGTGAAGTGCGCACAGCTAATCAGGGTCATAGGCTTAATCTAAAAACATTTGTCGCTGAACGAAGAGCCTCCATCGTGAACCAAAGGTAATAGAATTATAAATATAACAAACAAGGAACCCTGCTAAAATTTGTGATTACTTCTTAATTATTACAACGCAATAATCAATATGTGAGTTCTGCTAAAGCTAAAGTATTTTTAAAGCAATTTAAGGGCTGTTTAAAGTTATGGGATGGTCAATACATCATTGAATTTATCCAAACTACAATTTCATCAAGGCTGGGGAGGTCAGTTTCTTCCTGAAGTAAGCGTGTGTAACGGCGAAAGAAATCAATCCAACGAAACTTACTGCATAACCTAAGTAGATGAAAAATTCCAGATAGGAAATATCACCGACAAAGAATTCTTTAAATAAAAGGACCAGGATACTTCCCAGATAGCCAAATGAATCTGCGAGATAGATTAGATAGCCGGCATTTCCCTTGCTTCTATTCGTAGCAATGAGTCGATCAAAAAGCATACTATTGAAAGGAAAGTAGGCGGCATATAACCCAATACCAATTAAGATGGTCCATACCATAGTCGACTTGATGATGCCGGAAATAAATAGAAAGTTGAAAATTCCAATACTAAGCAAGCCTGCCGTGATGATAAAATGCATACTTCGGAAGGCCTTGTAATTATTCCTGATCAAAATAAACATGGCAAATAGAAGCAGGATACATAGAGCTGCCGGAATTTCTGATTGGGTAAAAACTGATGCTTTATTACTCACCCCCAGATCTTCCCAAACCTCCACGGAAAAATTATCCCTGAAATCACGGAAAGCAGTAATCAACATATAAAGGAAAATCATCACGATCAAACCGGGTTTAAGAGAGCGAAACATTTTTTTTCGATCCTCTACTGTCATTGGTTCGCGGACATTTCGTAATAATATATCTTCTTCCGTAGGTTTTGGCGTTCGATTGAGAATCCAAACAAATAGGAGCATGGGCAGAAAAAAAATGAGCCCTGTAGATATTGGCATCCAGAATTCCGAAACACCATGGGATTCAATCAGCCATTTACCAATCGATTTGACGGAACCTGATGCTATGATAAAAGAAGAGCTAAGAATGGCCGCCATCAATTCAGTGGCTTTTCTTCCTTCGAGATAGGAAAAGACAAGTCCCCAGACCAACCCAAGTGGAAGACCGTTAAGGAACATAAAAATGAAATTGTACGGAAATGGCACTAAAGCGAATCCGACCAGGGAAAGACCAGTAAACACAATGCAGCCAATAATATAGAATGCCCTATGTTCCGGTCGAAGTTGTGAAATGAATTTAATTCCAAAGAATTTTGAAATCGCATACCCTGCCACCTGGCTAATGATGAGAATGACCTTATAATCGATTCCCCAAAGTTCAAGCCCTTCAAATTTGGCAACCGCAAATGGCTTGCGGAATGCATACATGCAGAAATAAACCGCAAACGCAGCAAGTCCGCCTAGAATGGCATTGGGATAATATCGTTTATTAGAATCCGTGATCACCAGATGTATCGATGATCTCGAGTAGTTCTGATAAATGATCTATGACATGGGTTGGATTTGCTTCCAGTAACTGACTTTTTGTGTGGGCGCCCGACGTAATTCCAACCACATACCGGCATCCGGCATTAAAACCTTCCTCAATATCAATCACGCTGTCTCCTACCTTCAGAACCTGTCCACCATGATCAATACCAAACTGCGCCATGGCCTGATCAATCATTTCTGAAGCTGGCCTGCTTACATAAACATCCGATGCAGTTACGAGGTAATCATATTCTTTGCCGATTTGCCATTGGAGTTTATCGAGTAATTGGAGTGCTGTAGTTCTGTCATAACCGGTGTTGAGAATAATGAAAATCTCACGACCTCTCAATTCTTTGAATAAATTTTCCGATCCCGGTTGAGGAATTACATGAAGATGTTGGTAGGCAGAAACAAGTTTATTTTTAAAATTATTAAACAGTGAAGAAATGTTTTCAATTGAGGTGTCTCCATTTACGGCG
>JAYUXX010000557.1:0-2525 GCA_043752765.1 Saprospiraceae bacterium
CCCATGTTGATCAGAATATTAACCCCCCTTATTATACTGAGCTTCGCTACTCTAGCCAGAAGCCAGTGTTTTCTTGTACCGACCCAGGTTTGTCAGGGTGATTGCGGCCCATTATTTTATCTCCAAAATGATCCGCCCGGCACCACATATGCATGGTCGATCAGCTGTGGAACGATCACTAATGATTCAATGGCCAATCCGCATGTAGTCTGTTTCACCTCAGCAGGAATTTGTACGATTCAGGTCATTGTTGTTATTCCCGGTGAAGATCCGGATACATGTTCATTAATGGTTGAGGTATTACCTGTGCCGGTAAGCGCAGCTATTGCAAGTGTATGTGAAGGAGATAGCATCAAGATCAACGGAACATATTATACACCGGGATCGTATATCGATACCATCCAGGGCGGTACTGCAAACGGATGTGATTCACTTCTGCAAATCCTGGTAAATACAGCTCCCGCTGACACCACACTCGTTTCTTATCTGGGCTGCACCGGAGATGGATATGAAGTGATCGTTGGCGATACCACGTATAATGAAGCACATGCCTCAGGCACTGAAATCCTTTCAGGAGCAGATGGCTGTGATTCAATCGTCATTGTAAATCTTATTTATCAACCTGATGCTTCCTTTCAGTTTATCTATATAGGCTGCCAGGGAGATAGTTTCTCGATAGTCCTCAACGCGGTCATTTATAATGAATCAAATCCTACCGGAATAGAAACAATACCTGCAGCAAACGGGTGTGATTCCATCGTTACCATCAACATGACTTTTTTCCCGCATATTTTTGATACAATTTCATACACAGGGTGTTCAGGTGATGGATTTAGTTTGACTGTTGGTGATACTGTGTACAACGAAGCTAATCCAGTTGGCACTGAAATACTTCCTGGTGGTTGTGACACCATTATCACAATTGATTTGCAATTCGATACAATAACTTCATCACTCCTTTTGACAGGCAATCTTTTGTGTGTGTCAACTTTGGGGCTGGATTATACTTGGTATTTATGCGATGGGACAGCATTACCAGATACAACAGCTTGTATTACGGTCAATGGGATAGGATGTGCATGTGTTATCGTTGATAATGGTATCTGTATCGATACGATTTGTCAGGAATTTGAAGTCTGTCAGCAGGTATGTGATATCATGGCAA
The DNA here is from genome assembly GCA_043752765.1 of Saprospiraceae bacterium. GTDB lineage: Bacteria > Bacteroidota > Bacteroidia > Chitinophagales > Saprospiraceae > Opimibacter. The sequence goes on from JAYUXX010000557.1 coordinate 1,166, forward strand.
TTGAAACTTCATGCCTCGGTGATTCCGTTTTATTTACGTTAGCCACGAATGCTACAGATTCTGCTACTGTTAATTGGATCATTACGCTCGATAGCCTAGCAGGCGTGAGTTATAATTCAACGGACTCAGTCTGGGTGGTATTCAATACGCCAGGATGTTATTCAATCGATGTAACCTTAGAGGATTTAGGATGTACAACCTTTTGCACGGACACAATTTGCATTGGTGAGAAGCCTCTCGCTGATTTATGTTGCGATGAAGTGGCCTGTGATACTTGTGTTACACTGACTGTATTCCTTTTCGGCAATCCTCCACTCTCAATTGCAATTTCTGATGGCATTTCAATAGACACCATTCGCGGAATCACAACATCGCAATATGATTATCGTGTATGCCAGCCTTATGATATCACCAGGGTATACACATTATTATGGGTTCAGGATACATTTGGGTACTGTGATGGTGGGATCATCAACAGCACGGCTTCTGTTTTTCTTGAAGAAACTTCATTGGCCTCCATCACAATGAGTGGTGACACGCTTTGCGCTCAACCTCCAGGTCTACTTTATAACTGGAAAGATTGTGAGAATACTACAAATTTAAGTTTCGATCGCTGTTTCATTCCTTCAGCTTCAGGTTGCTATTGTGTTACGATTAGTAATCTGATTACAAATTGTGTAGATACTGCCTGTGTCAACTTTATTATAAGTGCAACAGATGGCTCTATTGAACAAGATGATGTACGGATGTGGTATGACTCTGATCAGCATTCTATATTTATCACAAGTACCCAATTTCAAGCCGGTGAATTTCATGTCCAATTAGTCGACATTCAGGGAAGAACAATTCCTGTATTGCAGGTGGAACAGGTAGATGAAAATAGCATCCGGGTAAGATTAGGGCAACACATACCAACAATGGTTCTGGCTTCCGTTTACTCTCAGCAATTCCGATATACGAGAGGCTTGTTCATTCCATAATAACAAAACTCTCTAGCTATGCGAGAGATCAATTCTGCGGATTTTTCATAAATTTAAATATCCGACAGCGATTACTATTTCTGGCAAATTTTCTTCTGTGTGCAAATCTTCTCGCACAGCAATACCAGTTTGTTTACTATTCGCCTCGGGATGGCCTGGTGAATAGCCGTGTTCGCACCATCAAACAAGACTCTAATGGGCGAATATTTCATTACGTATGGCGGACTTAGCTTTTACGATGGAGTCTCGTTTCAAAACTATCGCCATCAGGATGGTCTGGCAAATGAATTAGTAAATAATGTCATTGAAATAGGTCCCGATTCATTCTTGATAGCTTCCAATACTCCTGTATTGAATACGCTGGTTGATGGTAAAATTGG
>JAYUXX010000558.1:0-2522 GCA_043752765.1 Saprospiraceae bacterium
GGAAGCACTTGCCCTAGAATCGCAACGTGCTTCGTCAGAAAAAACATGGCACTTTAAAGCCGTGAATGTGCGGGACTTTGCATTCGCATCTTCAAGAAAATTTATTTGGGATGCCATGGCCGTGAAACAAGCATCAGGACCGGATGTGATGGCTATGTCGATATATCCAAAAGAAGGAAATCCACTTTGGGAAAAATATAGTACCAAAGTAATCGCACATACACTTAAATGGTATTCTCACTACACGTTCGATTACCCTTATCCCGTAGCCTGGTCCATTCATACCAATAATATAGGCATGGAATATCCAATGATTGCTTTCAATGGCGGACGGCCTGATGCAGATGGTACGTATAGTGAACGCACGAAGTATGGAATGATTGGTGTCATCATACATGAAGTAGGCCACAATTATTTTCCAATGATTATTAATTCTGACGAACGACAGTGGACATGGATGGATGAAGGACTTAATACATTCATACAATTTCTTGCCGAGCAACAATGGGAGAGGGATTATCCATCTGGTCGTGGTCCTGCATTTAAAATTGTTGATTATATGAAAGGCGACCAGGCTTTCCTGGAACCCATCATGTCCAATTCAGAGAATGTACAAAATCTTGGCAGCAACGCATATGCGAAACCAGCGACAGCCTTGAATATCCTGCGTGAGACAATCCTTGGAAGAGAGCTGTTCGACAAAGCATTTAAAGAGTATGCATTGCGATGGAAATTCAAGCATCCTTCACCCGCAGATTTTTTTCGGACTATGGAAGATGCCTCAGCAGTCGACCTGGATTGGTTTTGGCGAGGATGGTTTTATACCACAGAACCTGTAGATATAGAATTAAAACAAGTGAAGTGGCAGCGTGCTGATAAACCTGAAGATCCCGGTATGATCACACATGAAGAAAATTTTATCTCGGAAAATCCACATGGTGTCAGCTCTCAACGCAATCGTGAAGTAATCACTCAAACGCAGGATGAAATTGATCGCAGTCTTCGGGATCAATACACAGAAGCTGATGTTAAAAAAGCAGCTAAAGAAAATTATGATGCCTACCTCGAAAAACTAACTCCGGAAGAAAAGGCAATTGTTGAAAAAGGAAAGAACTACTATACGATGACGTTCAAGAATAAGGGAGGACTTCCAATGCCGATTATTATCAAGTTTGTTTTTGAAGACGGCACGGAAGAAGACCATCGTATCCCCGCAGAAATCTGGCGCAGGAATAATGAAGAAGTTTCCAAAATTTTTGTAACTGATAAAGTGATCGCACAAGTAAATCTTGACCCCTATCTTGAAACAGCAGATATCGATCGCTCCAATAATTATTATCCTGCACAACAGGAAATGACAAGGTTTGAATTGTTCCGTCAGAATCAGTCTCAGCCCAGAACCAATCCCGCACCTTCCACACCACCGGGAAGGTCTTAGATTTGCATGGATGAAAGGAGGGCTGCTTATTTTCTTCCTGTTACTGACAGGATTGAGTATTTATCTATTGGTAGAGTTTAGTGCAGGCTGGGCAATACTTCTAATGGCCTCTCTGATGTTGTTGGGTTTATGGTTATTTGATCACTTTCAGGAGGACCATGCAATACGTCGCAATTTTCCGGTGATTGGCCGTTTTCGTGACATTGCCGGTTCTATGCGCCCCAAGATCTACCAGTATTTTGTTGAGTCCGATACAGAAGGACGTCCTTTTGATAAAACCCTTCGCGATGTAGTATATCACCGCTCTTCCTTGCGTGAGGACACTTCACCTTTTGGAACTCAATTGGATTTGTATGAAGAAGGATATGAATGGATGAATCATTCCATTGCGGCCATCGATCATCACCTGCTGGATCCACATCCGAAGGTAATGGTGGGCGGACCCGAGACAAAACAAAAATATAACCTGAGCCTGCTCAATATTTCCGCTATGAGCTATGGTTCGTTAAGTACAAATGCCATTGCAGCACTCAATGGAGGTGCAGCTATAGGAGGCTTTGCACATAATACCGGTGAAGGAGGCATTAGTCCATATCATCTTGCGTACAATGGGGATCTTATTTATCAGATAGGGACCGGCTACTTTGGATGTAGATCAGGAGATGGAAATTTTTCTCCTGAACTCTACGCTGAACGCACTTCGTTGGCGCAGGTTAAAATGATCGAACTCAAACTTTCACAAGGTGCCAAGCCCGGACATGGAGGAATTCTTCCTGCAGCCAAAGTAACTCCCGAGATAGCTGCCATTCGACATGTAGAGATGGGTAAAGATGTTCTTTCACCCCCATACCACAAAGCATTTTCTACACCGATTGAATTGCTTGAGCTTATCTCACGCATGCGTGAACTCTCGGATGGAAAGCCTGTAGGTTTTAAATTATGTATAGGCCATAAAGCAGAATTTCTTTCGATATGTAAAGCCATGTTGCAGACAGGCATTCGACCTGATTTTATTTCAGTGGACGGTGGCGAGGGCGGTACGGGGGCAGCTCCTCTTGAATTTGCTAACAGTGTAGGCATGCCC
>JAYUXX010000559.1:0-2510 GCA_043752765.1 Saprospiraceae bacterium
CCACCTCCAGTGGCTACGATAGCTTTTTCGAATAACACAGTCTCCCGAATGGCTTCGTCCTCAAGGTGCCTAAACACTTTTTCACCTTTAGACTCAAAAAAATTAGAAATAGGCATTCCCGTTTTCTCCTCGATCATCTGATCTGTATCAAGGAATAGAACATTCAATAACTTAGCCACCTGCAATCCAAGTGTGGATTTGCCGGCACCCATAAAACCAACCAGATAGATTCTCATGATATTCAAAAATAGTTCTGAATCCTCATATCAGGCAGTTTAAGCAGATTTGCGAGAATGCCTTAGTTTAGCAATTTAATATTATAACGCCAATCCATTGATTAGTAGCCCAAGAGGGATTAAGTTTCTAAGCTTATGCATAAGTCTACTTTTACTATGCATTTGTTGTCAACGTCAATCAGGAGACGGATCTGAAAAAACTGGTCAATCAACCTTCAAGCCTAAAGGTGTCTTATCTGACCTGGTCTATAATGCTGTACGGTCAGATGGTACCATCGACAGCTCCTTCCTTCCAATCCTGACCTTAGATGTAAAAGAATTTGATTTTGGAACGTTATACGAGGGCGATATCGTAAAAAAAGAATTCACCTTTACAAATACGGGAACCGCTCCTCTCCTTATTATTAATGCCACATCAACTTGCGGATGTACTGTGCCTGAGTGGCCTAAGGAGGTGATTTTACCGGGTAAGACCGGAGCTGTTGTTGTAAAATTTGATTCTGCAAACAAACAAGGTGCTCAGAATAAACAGGTGACTATATTTGCGAACACTTTTCCAAATCGTAGCCTTATTACTATCAAAGGAACAGTTGTAAAAACCAAATAACGTATGATTTCATTATTTATACTCCAGGCAACAAGTCCAACTGGCGGATTGATTGGATCCTTGTGGCCCTTACTCCTCATGTTTGTGGTTGTCTTTTTCTTTTTTATCAGGCCCCAGGCCAAGAAGGCAAAAGAACAAGTAAAATTCCTCGAGGCGTTGGATAAGGGAGAAGAAGTTGTTACCACAAGCGGTATAATAGGCCGTATCAACAAAATAGAAGGGAGCATTATCACACTCGCTGTATCTGAAAAGACCTTTATTCGAATAACAAAAGGTTCGATTTCAAAAGATATGACTGAAGCTTATCGAAAAGCCGGAATTACGGACGCCACAACAACTTAGTGTTGGATGGTAAATTTCGATATAGCATGATTATTCTGCCAATTCCAATGTAGGAGGTAGATCCCGTCCGGCATCGAAGGATCCAGATTCATCCGGTAGGTTTGAAACGGGGTAAGATTGTATTTGTTTAGAATGGCACCTTGTATGTCAATCAGGGTTGCTGTACATTTCAAATCTTTCGGATTGGTCAACTCAATGTAATCAGATGCAGGACTGGGATGAACAATGCTTTCCGATAGAGATATATCGGTTGTCGAAGTAGTGACCAATTCACTCCATCTTTGCTCAAATTCCTGTCGCATGATATTCGTGAAGGATTGATCATGGATGATAAGTGTATTCTCATCATTGATATTGTCTGCACTAAATGTCCAGTTGTGAGAACCTGAGATCACCATTGGATCTGAAGCAGGATAACCCTCATCTATAATCGCGTATTTATGATGGAAAATTGGGGATAACTCATGTACCGCGGTTGGTACACCAGCCTGCCGAAGTCTCGATAATGCAAGGGAAGAACTTTCTTCATCTTCAACTATCAATCGAACGTCGATTCCACTCTGATGAAGACTAATTATTTTATCTACCAGATCTTCTTTGGTTAATAATAATAATCCTATAGAAACCTGATGATTGGCAGAGCTCAAAGCGTTTATAATATGACAATTGGTTTCATCAGATGGGGAAAAATAGGATTCAATTACTACATCTCCTCTTTTGAATTTGTGTGCTGTATTATCTGACTTTGATTCTCCTGATCTACCGTCATTATGATTAGGATCATTACCCCAAAATTCTTCAAATTCCCTGAGATAGTTTTGAGCAAGAGCCTGATCTTTTATTATATAGGCATGATTTGGATCAGATGATAGTTGATTTGAAGAGAAGTTTGTGGAACCTGTCCATAACCATGCTTTATCTGTAATCGCAGCATCTGCTATGATAAATTTATGATGCATGAGTCCGTCTCCGGATCGAAACAAAACGGGGAAAGAAAGTACTCCTTGTAGCGCAGTGTTTGAGGTTTCATCATCAGCGAGATATCGTACGCTAACTCCTCGCTGAACTGCTCGTGTAAGCGCCTGTACGATCGCGGGCCGAGAAGAATTATACATGGCTACTTCTAGTGTAGAAATCACTGAGTCAATTCTTGAAATGATATCTGTTTCAATCGCAGAAGAACCAACAGCAAGGGGTTGGCTTCCATCAGAAAAAGAAGTATTTACCGAACGATTAAATAATACTTCAATAGAGGGTCGTGCGGGGGACTGTGATGTGAAATACACAGGCAATGAGTAGGTCGTATCACCCCCAATCTGGCGTAG
>JAYUXX010000560.1:0-2504 GCA_043752765.1 Saprospiraceae bacterium
ACGGAACAATCAGATGGAGGATTCTCATCCGTTCCCCATGCATTGCCATTTATGAATTTATATTCGTAAGTGCCTGATGGAAGTTGGATAATAATTTCATAAATGTTATCACCATTCACATCTTCCACTACCGTCGCCGAAGGATTCCAATCGCTTCCCAGACCCGCAACAGACTGAAAAGAACCGGCAATATGAACGCCAAGTGATGACACCGTTTCAGCACTCATGTCGATCCGGAAAGTAACCGGGTAGATTTGGCCAGAAGTATTGAAAATTATAAGCAACATGGATGCAATAAGAAGATAGAATTTCATGTGGCTGATGCTTAATTAATAAAAGAAACTTATGCTTTTGTAGAAACAGTTAAAATGAGGCAGAGCTAATTAAAGGGTAAGATAAGATACTGGATTGGGCAAAATGGGATTTATAAAATTTACATCCGTTCTATGGCATTTCATCTGGTTACAGATGAATTCAAAATTGGAAATTAGAAAGACCATTTACTATGAATGAATGTGCAAATTTTTTGGAAATGATTTTACTTACACTTTCTCATTAGGTTGGCATATCATCATTACTTTGGTTTTCGTCACCTAGTAACATTATCCTTATGCGATCAATATGAACCTGGGACATATTGGCCCGCTCGAGAGCTGATTTCGAACCAATACCTTTTTTGTCTTGAGCCATTGTAGTCAAAAGATTCTTCCGCTCTTCAAACATCCGCAATGCAGTCCACATGGTCTCTTCAATTTTCCTGGTTTGTTCAGCAAGGAGAGATGCAGAAGTATAGGCATGGCCTGTATGGCATCTGAACCGCATGTCCGAATCCTTTTCTATTTCCCACAACACCCCACCACATCCCGGACAATTGAAGGGAACCTGATCGCCAAGCATATTTACTGAGGCTAAATCGCTAAGTACGCGCTCGGCTATTTTTGCTTCTATTAAGATGTCTTCTGGTATAGTTATTTGCTTGCCTAATTTTTGAGGAATAAGTTCGTAAAGGAGTGCGCCCATCTCGGATAACGGCACACAATAATCAACTTTAACCTGGGCCAGTGCACTTTCGGGCATTGCCGGATAATCTGCATCTTTCGGATCCTGCACGATACAGATTCCACCACACCTCTTAATGACTTTCATACCAGCCGTTCCATCATCAAGATATCCGGTAAGTATAATGCTGATGACACCGGTTCCAAAAGCTACAGCAGCAGTGCGGAATAGTGGATCGATGGCGGGTCGTGATCTGTTTTCCTGCGCACCTTTCGTTACCAGGATTTTATGATCCTCATCTATCATCAGATGATGGTCAGAAGGAGCGAGATATAGATATCCGGGTTTTAGAGATTCACCATTGTTCGCATGTTGACAGGTTAGATATTCGAATTTATTCAACGCATCTAACAATACATTTCCTGTCGCATCCATTGAAATATGTTGAACGACAAGGATAGGTAAAGGGAAGCCCTTTCGCAATTGACTTACTAATATTTTTAACGCATTCAGGCCTCCTGCAGAGGTTCCTATTACAACAACCTTCTCAATTTTTGATGGCTTCTTTGCGGGGGCAACTTTACTCATATCCTTCAAATTATAAGGTTTCATCTAGAATCCCAGTAAATTAAACGGTATCCTGAGTTTTAGGTTGTCATTTCGAGTCGATTATGGGGTACACTAGTAGCCGACATCTCTTTATCTAAAACTCTATTCGAAAAAAGTAATGTTTACTTTAAAAGTTGGATGCCGTGATTATTATAATATTCCCTGAGTTGCGTCACTTTCATTTCAAATTGCTGGACAAACCAACCATCATAAGCTGCCAGATGAAAACCTGCAAGATCGGGTTCTTTAAGACAGGCAATGGTGGTATTAGCGGCTATGATTCCAGACCATAATGCATTCAGGATACCCTGACCCGCTGCAGGATCAAGAATTCCCGCAGCATCACCACATAGCAAAATTCCTTCCTTGCACACCGGTCGAAACATACGCCAACGCATATTGGTAACCTTTATCTTCCCTATCGTATCGTAATCTCTACATTCATCAGGAGGCTCAAATAATTTTTCTCCCTTAGCTCTTAACCTTGTCCATGAACAATAATCAGAAGGATACGGAGCCAACCAAGTCCAACCTTCAATTCCCGGTTTGAAATGAGCGGCATCTTTATCAAATGGAAATATTCTAAAATTTCCCGATACACCCGTCCAGCAAACTAAAGGAGGCGAAAAAAATTGTCGCTTAAAGTGTAGCAATCTTCCTGCAATTGATTGTTTACCAGTTGCATCGATCGTATAAGAAGCATATAGTTCTTCTGATCCTGATTGCACACCAATGACTATATCATTGTCCTTAATAAAGTGTCCAATTTTTTCATTGAATCTGATTGCAATTCCGGCATCTTTTATCTGCTTCAACAGTTGCGCATTGAATGTTTTTCGATGGAGATGCATGCCCTCCCAGATGCCAGTGCTGTCTTCGCCTAGTGGCGAGTAGTA
>JAYUXX010000561.1:0-2503 GCA_043752765.1 Saprospiraceae bacterium
GTAGAATCTATCCAATTTGATAACTGAAATTGTTATCCACATTTTTTAGGGTTTAGGGTAGGAACCTGTCAACCTATATCATGAGGCATCACCCTGCCCCATGCTCCCTGCCCCATGCTCCCTGCTCCCTGCCCACCTCCGTGTTCTCCGTGTTCTCCGTGCGCAAATCTTTTCCTAAACCCATATAAACCATTCCTAAACTGGTCCCAATCCCCACTTCATGCCCGCTATACATTTACCCATGGAAATAAGTGATCAACCTATTTCCAAACCCACATAATTCCTAGCCTCATTTAAATGATCAACAGATGAAAAAACATTTTTTATTACCCGCCGTTGCAGCCCTGCTTTTATGTAATACACTTCAGGCTCAAAAAATCGGTTTACTTACCGCAAATCCCCAGGCCCCTGTTCATATTGCCAGCTCAGGACAAGTCAATACGGAGGGAGGCCTGCTCGTACTCGGTGATACATCTGAAGCTCACATGGAATTGGATTTTAATATTCTTCAATCCAACTTTGGAGCAGGGCCATTCGACTTGCAATTGCAACCCTATGGTGGTAAGGTTGGGATTAATACATTCTTTCCGACCGCACCCTTTCACGTTGCTTCAAGCGGCCAGGTAAATACATTGGGCGGTTTAGTTGTCCTTGGAAGTCCCGACGAAGGTCATATGGAACTGGACTTCGATCTGATCCAATCCAACTTTGGTGCGACCTCCTATTTACCCTTACGTATTCAGCCTGCCGGTGGAAATTTAAATGTAGGAAATGGATTAATTCACGCTGACCGTGCGAATAAATTTGTTGGCATCAATACAGTCAATGCAAATACCGAATTACAAGTACACGGTGAAATGCGATTGACAACAGCAGGTTTACTGACTACTCAAAAAGATAAAGTGGCCATTTACGGAGAACTTGAAGAGTCAAGTACAGTGGGGTTTGGTTGGATAAAAAATGATCTTCCGATCGGAGGAAGTCAGGATGGCTCTTCACCAGGAAGAAATATGGTAGAAGCACGTGAAATCTATACGAAATCACAAGGAGCACACAGATGGTTTATCAATAAACTCGCAAACACTACCACTCCGGATATGATCCTGAGTGCAGGAGGTGAACTTGGAGTAGGCCCTGATGTAACAAATGCCAGACTTCATCTTACAGGTAATTATAACACAACTCTTATCAACAAAGGTTTGATTCAACTGGGACCGACTAACAACACGAATCTGGTAATGGATGCAAATGAAATACAGGTGCGATCGAATGGGGCAGCAAGTAATCTATTCCTGCAATTCTGGGGTGGCAATACTTATTTATGCGAACCTGCAGCATCAAAAGTAGGTATCGGTACCGTCAGCCCCATTTCAAAACTTCACATCACAGATGGTGTAGATGCTTCATTGACAACACATGGTCATATTGTCAATGGCACAACTACATCAACCAATCTGGTCATGGACGACAATGAAATTATGGCGCGTAATAACGGAGCAACCTCTACTCTTTTTCTTCAGAATGATGGAGGAAATCTGCTCATGTGCGGGTCAGGCTCAGGACGGGTGGGCATAGGCGTACCAAATGAAGCAAGCATGCCTTCTGCAGATTACTTACTTGCAGTAGATGGAAAAATTATTTCTGAAGAAGTTAGGGTAGAGTTAAGTGGTGACTGGCCAGATTATGTTTTTCAGGACAATTACATTCTTAAACCGCTTGAAAAAGTCCAGGAAGAAATTAAGGAATTAGGTCACTTGCCTGGAATGCCTTCAGCTGAACAAGTGGAGAATGAAGGTTTTGAATTGGGTGATATGCAACGGAGGTTGTTAGAAAAAGTAGAAGAGCTTACGCTGTATGTATTGCAACTCAATCAAGACAACAAGGAACTTTCACGTCAGGTCGAATTGCTGCAAGCACAGATTAAAGGAGAATAATCATCTCATCACACTCAATTTCCTAATCCATAAACTCCGTGTCATGAGAATTTCTTATAAAAATATATCCCTGTTTCTATCTACGCTATTGTTGATTCTTCCTTGTATTGTTTTTTCGCAGACAACTTTGAAAACACAATTAGAAGGAAAATCTACATTGAGTGATATTATGTCTGTCGTGGAAGACCACTACAAAGGCAAACCTTCTAACTGGATTGGAGATAATGGGTCCCTGCCAAAATTGAAACACTGGAAACGTTGGGAATGGTATATGGCAAACCGGCTCGGACCAAAGGGTGAGTTTGTTGACATCAGTAAGAAAAATTTAGATGCTTATCAACAATATGCATCTTCTACAAGAACCATCAACAATTCATGGGATTTTCTGGGACCATCATCCATTGATAACTTTGGAGTAGGACGCGCAGATCGAATTGCATTTCACCCGGTTGATTCTCTTACGTATTATGTAGGAACTTCAGGAGGAGGATTGTGGAAGACTGCCGATGATGGCATTACTTGGACACCCCTTACAGATTTCATTGCTTCGCTTGGGATCAGTGGAGTAG
>JAYUXX010000562.1:0-6212 GCA_043752765.1 Saprospiraceae bacterium
TCTACACCATCACTGCAACCTTTGATGATGACCCGTTGATCAGTATATATATTTTCATCAAGTCGATCGATGTAGGAAAGCAGCTGTTGACTTATCCATTGTTGAGGGGTCCCATAAAATATGTCCAGAACGAATGGAGATGCATTTGAAGCGATCAGCATGTAGGCCCAACTTGGAATGATGGCATCTGCGGAGCAAAAGACACAAAGCGTTTTGTCTTTGTATTGAGTCCACTCATGTGTTTTCATTCTTTCGCGGAAGTCTTGTTCTTTCAGGATCAACTCCATAAAAAGAAAATCTTTGAGATCAAGAAATGAAGGAACAGATGCGGGAACCCAATCTTCAGGTCTGAGTGTAATCAGACCGCTCGTGGCAATTTTGTTAACTAAGGATTCGCTCATCTATCATTCCGATTCATCAACAGGTGAAGGAGTGTGGCTTGATCCGTTTTCAGGAGTATCATACGGGACAATTTCTTCCAGGGAAGTTGGTTCACCAATTTCTTCAGCTGCCATTTGGAATTCTTTTAACTGGGGCATGTCTTCCATAGATTTCAAACCGAAGTAGTCCATAAACTTTCCGCTTGTAGAATATAACAATGGCTTCCCTGGACCTGATGAACGTCCTACGATCTCAATGAGTTCTTTCTCGAGCAATTTATCTATGGCATAGTCCGCATTTACTCCCCGGATTTGTTCGATCTCTGCCCTTGAAACAGGCTGTCGATAAGCGATGATCGCAAGTGTTTCCAATGCCACTTTTGATAAACGTCGTTTGGTGAGTTGTTTGAGATAGTGGCCTGCGATATGATGATAGGCGCCTTTTGTCACAAATTGAAAACCTTCTGCAACTTCTACGATTTCGATGGCGAAGTTATCGTCCCAATATTTATCCTGGAGTCTTGAGAGGCCTCCATCTATTTCTTCAGGATCTATTTTGACCTGGAGGGCGTTCTCGAGATTGTAACGTATATCCTCTCTTTTTACAGGCTGTTGGGCTATAAAGATGAGGCATTCAATGTGTGTGTCCAGCTTGTTATCCATGGGGGCGGCAAATTTAATTAATAAAGCGTAACAGGACAAAGACCATAATGCTGATGGCGAGGATAAAGGCAGCTCCAAGCAGGAGACTATAATAAGTCTGGGACCTTACCATTTTTCGTCTACCCCGGTTGCGTGGGGTGTCCGTCACCTGGTCTATGGTAAAGCCATAGGAAAATTTACCATCGTTTTCTTCAATTGCGATGTCACAAAGCTCCTCATTGATGAAGAATGAATAGTTTTTGCTCGCCAGGACGTTGAAATCGATGACAACAATTCGCGTATTACAATATACCAGCAGATGGCCTGAATGATCTCCATGAAAAAGTCCAACCTTATGGCTATAGCCATCATCATCGACATATGTCCATGTGATCTGGCTCATAAAGATTTACTGCTATCGAATTAAGAATGCTGGAATGGGTAAATTGTCAGCCACTAAACGCTAAAGTACTGGAATTCAATATACAGTATGAGGCTTAAACCAATCGCAAAACCTGGGAAAGGATGGCAGTCACAAACAAGATGAAATGTATAGATTCTGCGATTGCCGGGTGTTTGACTAAACGGAGTAAAAGAGCAAGGAAAAGGCAGAAGGGTAGTGTGAAAATCATCAATTGGCTGGCTGCAAGTGAGGCTGGGAATAAAGCCATAGGGAAACAGAAAAAGACGAAAGCATAAAGCGTATCTATTTTTTTCTGGGCATGGATATTTTTCCGTGAAATGATTTCCGAATAACCCAGAAGGCTAAACAGGAAAAGCAGTGCGAAGATGGATAATACCATCAAATCGGGTATTCCATATAGAGGACCAAACTGGGGAATTCCAAAGGTGTCGAAAATCTGGTTTACACCGGCGCTCAAGTCCTGGGTGGCAATAATCCGTATGAGCCATCCAATGAGAAAAGGGCTGATATAACCCGTTAAATATTGAAATAAATCTTTGATTTTCAATGTTTTAAGGATACTCATGGCAATGAGGCCAAACAGGACAAGCAATAGAAATGGTGTATAAAGGAGACCTGATACTGCCAGCCACCACCCTGCCATAAACCTGGTTTCCTCTTGTTTTTCTTTTTTGAGGATGTCAAACAGAAACATCAAGGCAATTAAAACTGTCGTATTTGCCAGTAAGACGGATGACATACCTATAAATGAAGGATGGAGTGAGGTCAGCAGGACGTAAGCCAAACCTGGAAACAGATTGATCTCTCCGATCATGCTTTGGCGGATGAAGAGCCTGTTGATGATGACAGCCTGGACAAATACAATAAAAGTGGATAAAACAAATTCTCCTCCACCCCACCGGTGTGTGGCCTCCAGAAAATTGCCTGCCCATGTACCAAAGATTTCCCCCGGAATGCGAACCTGAGGAAAGGCTATGGCTACGCCCCGTATGAAAAATACATACGGCAAGAGTAGTAAACTATTGAAAAGGTGATTTCTTTTAAAGAACTCCAGCACGTCTCCCAGGTTATTTGAAAGAGGTAAAAATATAGTTTTCTGGCTTCTACACGCTGTTAGGGAGATTCGCTAGTGAACTGTCCAATTCTAATCAACTTATATCTTTGGAGGAATGAGTTCAGTAGCAGATCGGCTCTTTTTGTATGGAAAACATCGTGAGATACTTTTCGCGGGTCTGTTTCTGGTATTTCTGATATGTGGTTTAGGGTATTTAGTCTCCAAAGAGTGGGCGTTTCTCCTTGTCCCTTTTGGTGTGATTGCATTTCTCTGGGGCATCCAGGATTTCAGAAGATTATATCTCCTCATGTGGGCAAGTATACCTTTTGCCATCGAGGTTGATTTACCCGGGGGGTTAGCCACAGACTTACCTGCCGAACCGCTTATGTGGTTGTCCTCCTTTTTAATGATTGGCTTCCTTTTTCTCTACTACAGGAAAATTGATTTTAGTTTTTTGTTCCATCCGGTTTTCCTTGTATTGCTGGTTCATTTTTTCTGGATAATCCTGACGACTATTATTTCCAGTGAGCCAATTATTTCGCTTAAGTATACCCTTGCGAAATCCTGGTACCTGATATGTTTTGTGTTCATTCCTTTAATTCTTTTTAAAAGGCTAGAAGATTTCAGGCAATGGGGCCTTTGGGTTTTGACACCTTTGATCGGAACAATTGTGATCATTGTCATTCGACACAGTCAACTGGGTTTTACTTTTTCGACGATCAATAATGCGGTTATTCCAATCTATCGCAACCACGTAGACTACGCATGCAGTCTCGGTATCATATTGCCATATGTATGGATCATGCGAAAATGGTTCGTAGGCAGTTTTGCAAAAATTCTTCTTTTAACAACGTTGGCACTTATTCTGACAGGGATTTATTTTTCTTATACTCGTGCTGCCTGGTTGTGCGTCCCGTTAGCAATTGGAGCTTATTTTATTATTAGGTTCAGGCTGATGAGAGTTGCTATCCCGCTGGCGATAGCAGGGGTCATTCTTGTGGTTGGGTGGTTTGCCTATGATAATACGTATCTGCAATACTCCCCTACGTACGAAAAGACCATCACACATATGAACTTTGATGATCTCGTATCAGCTACCACGAAGATGGAGGATATTTCTACTGTGGAGCGATTCTACAGGTGGGTTGCAGGATTTTACATGATTCAGGAACGTCCATTGGCCGGGTTTGGTCCAGCTACTTTTTATACATTTTATCATAGTTATGTAGATCGGCATTTTACAACCTATGTAAGTGATAATCCTGAGCGATCCGGGATGCATAACTATTATCTGATGGTGGCGGTTGAACAAGGCCTAATCGGTCTTATTATTTTTATTTCGCTTCTGATTCTGGTTCTGTTGTATGGAGAAAGATTGTATCAACGCATGTCACCCGGTCCTGAACGAAATTTCGTTATGGCTGCCCTGGTTTCCTTTTGCTGCAATCTGTTTGTACTCACACTAAATGATATGGTGGAGACAGATAAGCTTGGAAGTTTTTTCTTCTTCAGTATTGCTGTTGTGATTTTATTTGAGATGAAAGAGCGAGCAAAGCGAATCGAATCTGGTGCTCAGAACTGAAGACAAAAAATTCTCACTACTTCCTAATCACTTATCCTTTTTACCTTTCCATCGAAATGAATAAAGGTCTTCAGGAAATCAAAGCTCCTATTTCCGCCGAATTGGAAGCATTTGAAAAACATTTCCGTGATTCTGTGCGTAGCCGGGTAGCCCTTCTTGATAAGATCATGCATTATATCGTGCACCGGAAAGGCAAGCAAATGCGGCCCATTTTTGTTTTGCTCTCCGCCCGGATTTGCGGAGAAATTACTGCGAAAACTTATACCGCGGCATCTTTGGTCGAATTACTACATACAGCTACGTTAGTGCATGATGATGTAGTAGATGATTCTCATCAGCGCCGTGGACTCTTTAGCATTAATGCACTCTGGAAGAATAAAATTGCTGTGCTCGTTGGTGACTACTTACTCTCCCGTGGTTTACTTGTAGCGCTTGACAATAAAGCTTATGACATTCTGCAGATAATGTCTCGTGCGGTACGGGATATGAGTGAAGGTGAATTACTCCAAATTGAAAAAGCACGAAAACTTGATATCACGGAAGAAATTTACTTTGATATTATCCGTAAAAAAACGGCTTCCCTCATAGCTGCTTCGTGTGCTGCAGGTGCTGCTTCTATCACAGATGACGAAGTAATGATTGAGAAATTTTATCGCTTTGGAGAGGCCATTGGTATTGCGTTTCAAATCAAAGACGATCTGTTTGATTATGGAGATATTGATGTAGGAAAACCGCGTGCTATTGATATTCAGGAAAAGAAGATGACATTACCCCTGATCTATACGCTTCAAAAAGCAGATAGTCCGACCAAAAAAATGCTGATCCGTACTGTTGAAAAACACAATAAGGATAAAAAACGGGTAAGAGAGCTTATCGCCAAAGTGCATGAGAGTGGTGGAATTCAATATGCGAATGACGTTATGGAAACCTATGTCGCTCAAGCGTTAGCAATTATAGAGGAAGTACCGCCTTCCGCAGCTACGGAATCGATGAAAGATCTGATCGGGTATGTTATAGCACGTCGAAATTAGACATCAACTCTTCTGATCTGAGCACCCAGTGCATTAAGCCTGCCATCAATATTTTCATAACCACGATCTATCTGGTGGATACTATGAATTATAGACTTGCCTTGTGCTGACATGGCAGCTATCAGCAATGCCACGCCTGCACGAATGTCAGGAGAACTCATCTCAATGCCCCTCAGATTGTATTTTCTCTCCAGGCCTATGACTGTAGCGCGGTGCGGATCGCAGAGAATGATCTGAGCGCCCATATCGATCAATTTGTCAACAAAGAAAAGCCTGCTTTCAAACATTTTTTGGTGTATCAATACACTACCTCTTGCCTGTGTGGCAACCACCAAAACAATACTCATCAAGTCGGGTGTAAATCCCGGCCAGGGAGCATCATAAATATTCATAATCGATCCGTCGATGAAGGATTGAATTTCATAAATATCTTGTGCCGGTATGAGGAGATCATCACCTTCTACATGAATTACTATCCCTAATCTTTCAAAGATGCGCGGGATGATCCCTAACTCTTTTACATGACAATCTTTAATTCTGATATTCGATTGCGTCATGGCTGCTAAACCGATGAACGAACCAATCTCAATCATATCGGGAAGAATACGATGTACAGCTCCATGTAATTTTTCAACACCGTGTATGATCAGGAGATTAGATCCTTGCCCTTCGATTCTGGCGCCCATAGAGGTCAGGAGTCTGCAAAGCTGCTGGAGGTAAGGCTCGCAGGCTGCATTATATATTGTTGTGGTGCCTTCTGCAAGCACAGCGGCCATAAGAATATTGGCAGTACCTGTTACGGATATTTCATCCATCAATACATACCCGCCTTTCAGTCCGTCAGGCGCCTCAACAAAATATTGCCCCTCTTTATCATCATAAACAAAAGTCGCACCCAGATCCGTGAAACCATGGAAGTGGGTATCTAACCGTCGTCGACCTATTTTATCACCTCCGGGTTTTGGAAGAAATGCTTTGCGGAAGCGGGCCAACAGGGGTCCAATCAGCATCACACTACCCCTGATCTTACGGCTATTGTTTTGGAAGTTTTCAGACTCAAATTGTTCTAATTGAACATCATCTGCATGAAAGGAAAAAT
>JAYUXX010000563.1:0-2492 GCA_043752765.1 Saprospiraceae bacterium
TAATCACCATTATTTTTTTAGGAATCGGTCTTATAGCTTTTGAACCTTGGTTAATTCTTATCCTGATAGTGGCTGTTCTTCCTTCATTTTTAAGTGAGGCTTATTTTTCAAGATCAAGCTATTCATTGGTGAGAAGCTGGACACCGCAACGCAGAGAGTTAGATTACTTACGATATATCGGTGCTAGTGTAGAAACTGCTAAAGAAGTCAAGGTTTTCGGTCTTGATCATTTTCTTACGGACAGGTTTGGTCGAATTGCTAACGAATATTACAGGGTAAACAAGAAGCTTGCGATTAAACGAAGTTTATGGGGGACATTATTACAGATCGGTAGTGTGGGTGCATACTACGGTGCATATCTGCTGATCATCATACGGACGGTGGGAGGTGTACTAACGGTTGGGGACATGACCTTTTTATCAGGTTCGTTCAATCGATTACAAAACCAGCTTCAAAATTTATTATCAACCTTCACGCGAATCACAGAATCCGCATTATTTCTCCAGGATTATTTTGATTTTCTCGCTATTGATCCTAAGGTTCGGAACACTGAAGATGCACAAGAGGTCCCTTCGAAAATTTTGACCGGAATACATTTTGACAACGTGGGATTCCAATATCCGGGGACAGACATCTGGGCTGTCAGGCATGTAAGTTTTACCTTAAAATCCGGAGAAAAACTTGCCTTTGTGGGTGAAAATGGAGCCGGGAAAACAACACTTGTCAAGTTACTGGCCAGGATGTACGATCCTTCGGAAGGAAGTATATCTATAGATGGTGTCGATATCCGAAAATTTAAAATTGAATCGTATCGCAAGATGATCGGAGTGATCTTTCAGGACTATGTTCGGTTTAGTTTTACGGCAAGTGAAAATGTTGCAATCGGTCAAATCGAAGAGTCACAAAACGATCCTCAGATTCAGACCGCGGCAGAAAAAAGTCTGGCAGATCCGGTAATTCGCAAATTACCCGGAGGGTATTCGCAAATGTTAGGCAAACGATTTGCTGAAGGAGTAGATCTTTCGGGAGGTGAATGGCAGAAGATCGCACTTGCACGCGCTTATATGCGGGATGCCCAGATTGTTATACTTGACGAACCTACCGCCGCACTGGATGCACGTGCAGAGTATGAAGTATTTAAACGTTTTGCTGAATTGACATCAGGCAAGACAGCCGTGATCATTTCGCATCGCTTTAGTACGGTGCGAATGGCAGACAGGATCCTGGTATTAAAGAATGGTGAGATGCTTGAAATTGGAACACATGAAGAACTCTTAGATAAAAAAGGACTTTACGCTGAGTTATTCAATTTGCAGGCTCAGGGTTATCTCTAATCATTGAATTTCTAGCACCCCATAGTTCATCCTGGCTATTATTTGGCCACCCCCACTTCCACGGCTTCCTTTCAATATGCGGTTATTCGTTTTTTCTATATTCTCTGTGATTTTCAAAGCACCATATTCTACATCGCAATAATTAGTCTCTGCATCAAGCACGAAGGACACCTCAGGCTTAAAGTGAAGATCAACTCCGGTATATGAAGTGGAAATAGTTAATTTTTGAAATCCGCGATGTATATTTTGAATCTTCAGATCACCATAGCGCATATCAAAATGGCCATCCATAGCCAATTCATCGATCGTAATCACTGAATAACCCGATACACCATCAATACTATTCACTCGTTCAAATACGAGGTCATCCGACTTACTGTCATACACAACACGATTCACGGAAATAGAATGAAAATTACTATAGGCTGATTCAAGTTGCAATTTTTGAAATGTACCGGATTTAACTTCAGAATATTTCAAGTTTAAACGGATATTCTTGCCGTCCTCCATTTCAAGATTAGAATATGCCAATTGAATATCTCCATCATTTATCTGTGATATACTTCCTTCACTATAAGCCATATCCAATTTAAGTTTTGCGTTTATATCCCCGAGACTTATTTCTCCATAAGCCAACGTAATATCAATATCTCTATCTGAGGTTTCCACATATATGTTTCCGAACTTGTTATTCAAATGCAGAAATACATTAAGGGGCACCAACACCTGATAATTTATATCCATCCCCACTTTCCCGGTATTAAACCATGAAATCCAACTACTGGCATTTTCAATTCCGGTGATGGCACTGATCCGGTTATTTCCCTCCTCAAAAGCTACAGTTATTCGATCAAGTGCCTCTTGTGCTTTTCGTTGACTTCCACCATGAATGGAAATGACAATATCAATTTTGACTTTATTGTCGGGGCCAATGGCCACATCAATGTTACCGTATTTATTTACGAGTTCAATCCGGCCATTTGCTTCGATATCAAATTCGCGATTGATTTTTTTTTCAATTTTATCACCCTTTCCCGCCATCAACATAAGTGGGAAAAATAAAATAAACAGACTACATCTGATGCCCTTCATGATCATGATTTTTGTACTTACCAAATCGATTTAAAATTTCTTCCATTACCTCAAGCTTTTGTTTTT
>JAYUXX010000564.1:0-14096 GCA_043752765.1 Saprospiraceae bacterium
CAACTGGACGTTGCCAGATGGAATGTTGTCAATTCTGCCGAGGCTGGCCTTACTTCGATGGAACATTGGTATGGACTTCCGGAGGCATTATTTGAAAATAAAACAATTCAAAATTATCCTGCTGACTATAATTATCAAAATGAACAGCATCGGTTTGCAGAGGCGGGTCGTCTCTGGAAACAAGCGGCAGCACCTTATTCTGCACATTGGAATAAAGTGATGGATGAATTATTAGCGCTTGATTTTACGATTGACCCCACATTCAATATTTATGAAGCGAGCCGCGATTTGCATCGGGCGCGACGGCTTGAATGGCATGAAGAATATACAATGCCCAAGCTGTGGATGTTTTTCCAACCAAGTCGTATTTCACATGGGTCGTATTGGCATTCATGGGGTACAGAACAAGAGGTTGACTGGAAGGAGAATTACAAATTGTGGATGACCTTCGTCAATGAATATAAAAACCGGGGCGGGCGTGTGACGGCCGGCTCTGATTCCGGTTTTATTTTCCAACTGTATGGCTTTGCTTACATACGTGAACTGGAATTATTACGCGAGGCTGGATTTCATCCACTTGAAGTAATCAGGTCTGCCACATTGTATGGTGCGCAGGCACTCGGTATGGAGAAAGAAATAGGGAGTATTGAAATAGGAAAGCTTGCTGATCTAATCATCATTGATCAAAATCCAATTCAGAATCTACAATGTCTATATGGAACCGGTGCCATTCAATTGAATGACAAAAATGAAGTTGTCAGGGTTGGTGGCGTAACGTATACCATTAAAGACGGAATTGTTTATGACGCGAAGAAATTATTGTCAGATGTAAAGAAAATGGTCGACATCGAAAAAGCTGAGACCGGTTTCAAACTTTATCAGCCGGGTATGGCACCAGGAAATCAATAACTGAATTTTAAAAACAATTGCATGGGTCAACGCAGAGAATTTTTACAGACGATTGGAATGATGGGTATAGGTTTGCCTGCATTGAATAAGCTATTAAGTCCCGTCAAACGTTTTCGATCGCTATCGGCCAGTGAACCGATGTTAATTTGCAGCAGGAGTGAACAATGGGGGAGGAAGATTCTTGAGCCTGCCTGGAATACATTAAAGGAAACCAGAAATATTCTGGATGCAGTTGAAATAGGAGCTAACGTTTGCGAATTAGATCCCGAAGACCAGTCAGTTGGTTACGGCGGTTTACCCAATGAAAGAGGAGTTGTACAACTTGATGCTTCTATTATGTATGGACCCACGCATAAGTGTGGAAGTGTAGCTGCTTTGGAAAATATAAAGAAAGCCTGTTCGGTAGCTCGCCTGGTCATGGAGCGTACAGATCATATGATGATTGTTGGTGAAGGTGCTTTAGAGTTTGCAAAAGCTCATGGATTTCCTGAAGAAAATTTACTCACAGAAG
This sequence comes from Saprospiraceae bacterium, assembly GCA_043752765.1. GTDB lineage: Bacteria > Bacteroidota > Bacteroidia > Chitinophagales > Saprospiraceae > Opimibacter. The sequence goes on from JAYUXX010000564.1 coordinate 1,421, forward strand.
AAGCGCGACTAATGTGGCTTGAATGGAAAGAGAATCTCAGCACAGAGGATGATTGGTTTCCACCAGCGGATAGAAATTATAAGCGACATGAAAGGAAAAGAGGAACCGTCAATGTACTTGGTATGGGGTATCATAATGATGTTGCAGGCATCACTACGACAAGCGGCCTGTTTGGCAAGATACCGGGACGGGTTGGCGATTCGCCGATCATAGGTGCGGGATTGTATGTAGATAATGAGGTAGGAGCTGCAGGTGCTACAGGCAGAGGTGAAGAACTCATCCGAACTTGTGGATCTTTTTTACTGGTTGAAAAAATGAAAGCTGGACTATCGCCTCAAAAAGCATGCGAAGAAGTTCTCGAACGAATCATAGAAATTAATGGAGGGCTTGATAAAGTATCATTTAATGTAAAAATGATTGCTATGAACCTGGATGGAGAATCAGGGGTGGCAACGATTGTACCGGAAAATAATGGCGCACCCATGATGGCTACAATGACATCAAAGGGATTTAAAATGATTTCCGGAAAGTCTATGAAACCAGGAAACTCAGATTAAAGGTCTAACAAACCTTCAGGAATTTTCATGTTGATAATTTTCCTGATTTTATCGATACCTGATATCAATTGTTCACTTAGTGGAATCAACATTTCTTTGTTGTTACACTGGATCACTGCCATCAGTTGTTGTGGAAATTCTTCCACACGAATTACGTCGAACGTTCGGCCTGTTAAGTCTTCTACGATTTGGTATTCATACCATTTGTCTTTTATATTCCTGGGAGAACGTTGATGCCTGCTTTTCACTTCGGTTAATGGAATCCACAAATCCCTTCCACTTAATAAGTCAGACTCTTGTTTAGTCGTGACTTCGTCAAGTGATATTACAAAGTGTGCTGCATCTTCAGTGCCTTTGATGCGATACGGAACCTTTGATCCATTTTGATCTACAAAAACAAACACTCCAGGTTTTATATAAATTTTAAACTGATCCTCGATTATCATTCGAAGATGTCCAGCAGTACCGTGGGATTTAATAATCTTTCCCAATTGAAAGAAAGTGTCGACCGTTGGGTATGGAGAACTCAACAGGCTCAGTTGTGATCGATCATGACCTGAGACAAAATATATCCTTTGCCTGCATGTTCCAACCATGACTTTCCGATACATGGTGTAAAATCACCAAGCACAATACAACGACTGTCGAGAATGGTGTCAATTCGTTGAACTAGTCCAATGCCTCTCGCGTATTTCTCCATCACATATCGTTTGGTACTTCCGTCATCTGAATCAGTTTGAACAATATGCATGACATTACTGACACCGAATGAAAACTGTCCGACCTGATCAGCAATATCAAACTCTACTACTTCTGATTCCCAGTCCTGAAAAGCCTGAACATTTTCTGTTCCAATGAGAATAGTTGTTGATGGATTAATATATGAGGTGGCAATCCATTTTTTTCCATCTTTCAATGGGAAAACCATTTTTCGGAATGTAAGATTTTCTTCTGTTCGTAATGCTTCATTGATGGTATATCTCGTCGTCCACACATCAGTTAGTTGCCAGTTGGTTTCGGGTGCGTCTCTTCTGAATCGATGTAAATAATAAATCGTATCACCATTTACGAATTGAAAATCGAAAATCTCTTCTCTGATTTCAAAGTGGACAGTATCCATTCGGTTACCACCTGCTTCATCATCAAATACAATGGAATCCACAGCATACGCAATATATTTTCCCTGAACCAACGGTAAATATTGACGACTCTGATCATTGAAGGGATCTTCAATTTCATTCTTCACACAACCAATCAGCGGAAGAAGGATTAAAAGTGTAATGCAATATCTAAACTGATTCATTTTAATTTTTTGAACTTCCCTGAATAATTCCACCACCTATCACATCATCATTTTCATAAAACACCGCAGATTGACCAGGTGCAATACCACGAACATTTGCCAGGAATGAAACTTCAATTTTATTATTATCTAACTGAATGAGTTCACTTAAGGTTCCGGGGTCCCGATAACGAATTTTTGTAAGCGATTCCAGTCCACCTGGCAACTTATCGTATTTGAGGAGATTGATCCCTCCAACAGTCATCTTATTGCGAATCAGATCTTCCTCACGACCGAGCACAACTGTGTTAGTTTCGGGTATGATTTCCGAGACAAACATAGGCTCAGTAAATGTCACTCCAAGCCCTTTACGCTGACCAACTGTAAAGAATGGATATCCTTTGTGTTTGCCCAAAATCTTGCCCTCTTTATCAATGAATGTTCCACCATTTACCCTTTCTTCAAGTTCGGGCACACGTCTCCGGAGGAAGTTGCGATAATCATTGTCGGGAACAAAACAGATCTCAAAACTTTCCGCCTTTTTTGACAATTCCAGATATCCATAGTCTGCTGCTAATTGGCGGACTTCCGGCTTAGTCATTTCGCCAAGAGGAAAAATGCTTCTTTTGAGACATTCCTGACTTAATCCCCAAAGGACATAAGATTGATCCTTATTGTGGTCTACTGCCCGTTTAATAAAATATCGATCACCTTCCTGACCGATCCGTGCATAATGACCTGTGGCTATAAAGTCACAACCCAGAGCATCGGCTCTTTTAATGAGGGCCTCCCATTTGATATGAGTATTGCAAAGAACACATGGGTTTGGTGTACGTCCTGCGAGGTATTCTTCTACAAAGTTGTCAATGACATAATCACCGAATTCTTCCCTGATGTCAACGATAAAGTGATGGAATCCCATATCTACAGCCACCTGTCTGGCATCATTGATACTGTCCAGACTACAACATCCAGTTTCCTTCCTATCCCCTCCAACAGAGGCATAATCCCAGGTCTTCATGGTGATCCCAACGATCTCATAGCCCTGATCCCGCAGGATCATAGCCGTCACAGTGGAATCGATGCCACCACTCATGGCTACTAATATTTTACCCTTTGAACTCATAGATATGAAGCGTAAAAATACGACTTATCTCAGAAGGCAAGGGAAGGTTAACATACGGGAAGTTAAGTGAGCATAGTTCAAAATTGAGTTCATTCCCCATTCATGTTGATTTATTATTGGTTTTCGCCTGAATGAGTTTATCTTTTATCCTTGTTTAGATTGTATTCTACGTCTTCTTCATTTAAGAATTAGTCTTGTCGATCTTTAAATTAAGATGATAATCTTTAAGGTCTGCTTGAGTATTACAATTTTTATGATGTCGGAAAATACAGTATCTATACAAGCATAAATCAGAATAAAACGAACGAATGGAAGATGGAAATGAGGTGACACCTCATATACTTATGGTGAGTGCGGAATGTTACCCAGCGGCCAAAGTAGGAGGATTAGCGGATGTAGTGGGATCCTTACCCCGTTATTTAAATAAAGGAGCTGCCCGTTGCGCAGTTGTCATTCCCAAATATCATAATGCATGGATCACTCAACAGGAATTAGATGAAAAGCATTATGGTGCATTTCACCTTGGTCAGGACTACATCGAATACCGGATTCAATATGTCATAAACGAAGACCTTGGCTATGATCTTTACGTAGTTGAAATTCCCGGAAAGTTTGATCGCCCTGGTGTTTACGGAGATCACCAGAGTCCATATTACCGTGATGAGATTGAGAGAAATGTTTCTTTCCAGCGCGCAGTTTTGCATTGGGTGATGCATTGGACTAAATTGCCAGATGTGATTCATTGTCATGATCATCATACAGCACTGATGCCTTTTATGATGACCAGATGTCCGGAGTTTTGGCGATTGAAAGATACACCTACGGTACTTACTATTCACAATGCAGCATACCAGGGTATGTTTGGTTGGGACCGACAATATCTGCTCCCTGAATTTTCGCGTGAATCATCCGGCTTACTGGATTGGGGCCATATCATAAATTCACTTGCATGTGGAATAAAATGTGCGTGGCGAGTAACCACAGTTTCAGAAAATTATCTGCGCGAACTACGTGAAACATCTGGATTCGGATTGCAGGCATTATTCCACAGTGAATGGTCGAAATCAAAAGGCGTCATCAATGGAATTGACTACGACTATTGGAATCCGGCGAAAGATCATTATCTGCCCATCAAGTTGAAAAAGAGTATTGATAAGTGGAAAAAAGAAAATAAAGTCAGCTTATTAAAAGAGCTGCAAATGCCTACGGATTTACCACTTCATATTTTTATCGGAAGAATGGTAAATGAAAAAGGAATTGATTTTCTTGCTAACCTTGTCTACCAATACATGGTTTATCGCAGGGATGCATGCTTTATTATTCTGGGCACCGGTGATGGTCGTATTGAGGAACAGTGCAAAATGCTTGAACACAATTTCGGGCCTCATGTAAGATCATTGATCATGTACAATGAAGGGGTTGCGCACAGGTTATATGCAGCGGCTGACTTTCTTTGGATGCCTTCAAGAACTGAGCCTTGTGGACTAAATCAAATGTATGCAATGCGGTATGGCACCGTTCCGATAGCAAGAGCAACTGGTGGGTTACTTGATACCATTGAGCCCTTTGATGGCAGTGAAGGTGATGGATTTTTATTTCGGGATCTTGAAGAGTATCAAGGGATGTGGGGTATTGAAAGTGCAGGTAGACTTTTTGCGATGCCTGAATTACTTTCATCTGTTCGTCAAAAAATTATGGATAAAGATCTTTCATGGGAACAATCTGCTGCAAAATATCTCGACATTTATCATCAACTAATACCAGCTTAACTCAATGCGCAATTTAAACCGTGAAGTCCTTTGTGTTATTCTTGGTGGTGGAGCCGGTTCACGACTTTATCCACTTACTGCTCGTCGATCCAAGCCCGCAGTTCCACTTGCCGGTAAGTACCGACTCATCGATATACCCATTTCAAATTGTTTGAATTCGGGATACAACCGGATCTTTGTGCTTACTCAATTCAATTCGGCCTCACTCAACCGGCACATCAAAAATTGTTATCATTTCGATGCCTTCGGCCAGGGTTTTGTGGATATTCTTGCAGCCGAGCAGACGCCTTCAAACAAGGATTGGTTTCAGGGAACTGCAGATGCAGTGCGACAGGTCATGACAAGACTTGACGATTACGATTACAACTACGTATTGATCCTTTCGGGTGACCAATTATATCAAATGGATCTGGAGGCGTTCATGCAACAGCATATCGATCATGGATCTGAGCTTACGATAGCCACCATCCCTGTGATCGCCGAGGAGGCTACTGGATTTGGTATTATGAAAGTGAACCAGAATCTTGAGATAGAAAAATTTACCGAAAAGCCATCGGAAGAAAGTTTACCTGACTGGACCTCGGAGATGTCTGATAAATATGAAAAAGAAAAGAAACACTACCTCGCATCGATGGGTATCTATCTTTTCAAAAAAGAGACGCTGAAACAACTTTTTGCTCTGAACCCGACAGAGCATGATTTCGGAAAAGGAATTATTCCTTTTGCAATCAACAAGTTTTATAAAGTCCATAGTTATGCATACGATGGCTACTGGACAGACATTGGAACTATTCGATCATTTTTTGAAGCTAATCTTGAGTTGGCTCTGCCCCTCCCAAGATTCAATCTGTATGATTCGCGTAACCCTGTCTTCACAAGAGGGAGAATGCTATCACCTTCAAAATTGTTGGGGACTACCTGCACCCATGTTCTGATCGGTGATGGATGTATTATTAATGGAAAAGAACTGAGTCAATCCGTGATTGGGATCAGATCCCGGATAGGAAGGGGTTCGGTGGTGAGGAAAACTATAATGATGGGGATGGATATGTATGAAAACCTTGAGGATGTCCTTTCAAGCAAGAACGTTCCGATGGGCATAGGCGAAGACTGTCACATCGAAAATACCATCATTGACATCAACTGCCGGATTGGTAATAATGTCGTCATCAAGGGAAGTACCTCATTGAAGGATGTGGAGACCGAAACCTATTGTGTTGTGGATGGCATTGTGGTCCTTAAGAAATCAGTGATTATACCTCCCGGAACAAGAATAGGAGATGTATAAGCCTGCCTAAGAGCAGACGGAATTGGATAATATGTAGGTTTTAAATTGTCCATTTGCATGATTAATGGAGGCCACCAAATTCGTAACCTCGGCTCCTAATATCTTGAGTATCTGGTGTTTTAAATGGTTTTGCATATTCCTTTCTTTACAATTAATTAGCGGTCACTTTCTTCTTCCTTTGATTAGCTTTGACCACTTTTTTCGCTATGAACCATATTGTCGTCCCCGTAGATTTATCCAAAAATTCAAAAGATGCACTTCGCTATGCAGCTCATATGGCTACACATACCGGAGCTGACCTTCTGATCGTCCATTGTTTTACACTTCTGCAAAAAGCTGTTTCATACACTACAGGAAATACTGATGTAGACAAGGATCCTGAAAAATGGATTCAAAAGAGATTGGCTAAACTGAAGCTCAAACACCCAGCATTGGTAGTCGATTATAAGATCATTAAGGATGATATCATCAGTAGTTTGAAAAAAATAGTCGATAACCGTAATGCCGACCTTGTGGTGATGGGCTGTCAGGGTCAAGGGGAAAATGAAGAAACCTATTTAGGGTCAACGGCCGGATCACTCGTGAAGACTACTGAAATTCCGGTTTTGTTTGTGCCACTTGGTTATAAGTTTAAAGGAATTGACAAAGTTGTGTTTGCAGCCAAAAACACTTTTGTAAAGTATATGGGACCACTTGAGCCCATCATCCAGATCAATCAGATCTTCAAACCACATGTGCAGCTGCTACATCTGGGAGAACAGGGAGATCCGATGCCCGATCAAAGTTTTAGCATACTACAAGTAATCAATGATATCACCCGGTACGGCAATGACAACTTTAATGAAAGTATCAACGAATATCTTACTCAGCATCATGCAGACCTTTTATGTGTCATTCGCAGGAAACGAGGATTGATCGAAAAGCTCCTGGGTCCTTCCAGGACACCTTCATCTAAATTTAATGTTGCCATTCCGGTCCTCGTGTTAATAGGCGAGGATTATTAATCTATCAGGATCCCGACGATCGCTTGTAGAAAGGTATTTGGCACTTTAGGAATACCCTCTACCTTTGCGCACTCTTTTTACAGGAATAAAAATTCATGGAACGTAATCATATAATAGGTTTTGCGCTCATTTTTGGCCTCTTAATGCTTTGGATGTTTGTCAACTCACCTTCCAAAGAGGAGATGGCTCAGTTGCAACAGCGCCAGGATAGTTTGAACCGGGCAGCTCTCATTCAGGACACTATTCCGACAAGAACCCCGGACACTCAGGCAACTACAGCTATACCCGATTCTGCGGCTTTAGCTGGAGAATTTGGCTCATTTGCTACTGCTGCGTCAGGGACTAACGAAACTGTTCGCCTTGAAAATGAACACTTTATAATTGATTTTGCAACTAAAGGAGGCCGGATTTCCAGTGTAGAATTAAAAAATTACAAGAAAGTCCTGGTTGATGAGAAAAAGAAGGAATATAAAGTCCCATTAAAGCTTCTCGAAGATGAAGCAAACAACTGGGATATCTCTGTTCCTGCCCAGCGGGGAGATCTCCATACGAACGATCTCCACTTTGAGCCCACCCTGGAGGCAAACAGGGTTCTTTTTACTGCCACAGGTCAACTCGGAGAAAAAATAATTCAGGAATATGTCCTAACCGAAAAGCCGTTTGAAATTAAATACCGCTTCGGAATTGAAAATGGGACAAACTTCATATCGCCCGGCAGAAACGCAAAGCTGATACTTGTCAATCAACTTGATAAGCTCGAGAAAAATGATGATTACGAAAGAAGTTTTTCAACGGTTTATTACAAAGAGAATACCGAATCGGTTGATTATTGCAATTGCCGAAAAAGTGATCAGGATGATCTATCCGAACAACCTATTAAGTGGGTCTCTCATTCCAACCAATTCTTCAATACTGCTTTAATTGCTGAAAAATCTTTTGATGGTGGTGTCTTCGAAACCTCTCTCTTAGAAACCGAAGATGAAAACCTGAAGACCACAACATCCACTATTGGTTTACCACTGGAGGGAAGCAATCCAACTTCTTCCTTTACCATGTATATAGGTCCAAATGATTTCGAAAATCTTCGCAGTTATAAAGTAGAACTGGAAGGAATTATACCCTTCGGTCAAAGCATTTTTGGTTCGATCAATCGCTGGATCATTCGTCCCACGTTCAATTTTCTATTAGGGTTTATTCCAAGCCAGGGAATTGTCATTTTGTTGCTCACGCTCATCGTTAAGCTGGCCTTGTTCCCATTGTCATATAAGATGCTCATCAGTCAGGCTAAAATGTCTGCACTGAAGCCGCAACTTGCCGGAATGCGAGAGAAGTACAAGGACGATATGCAGAAGCAGCAGATGGAATCTATGAAGGTCTATCGGGAATATGGCGTCAATCCATTGGGGGGATGTTTTCCGGTTGTTCTTCAAATGCCGGTGTGGTTTGCATTGTACCGTTTCTTTCCAGCATCTATTGAATTCCGGCAAGCCTCATTTCTTTGGGCTACGGACTTATCTTCCTATGATGTGTTTTTTAATCTCCCTTTTGAGATTCCTTATTTCGGAGCCCACATCAGTATGCTGACATTATTGTGGGCCGTCAGTACGATAGCTTATACGTATTATAATATGCAGAATATGGATATGTCGAACATGAACCCGGCGTTGAAATATATGCAGTATTTCATGCCCGTGATGTTCCTTGTATTTTTTAATAGCTATGCTTCAGGACTTACACTTTATCTGCTTTATTCCAACTTGCTTAATATTATTCAAACTGTAGGCGCGAGGCGATTTCTCTTTGATGAGGATAAGATAATGGTGGGGCTCAATGCGAATAAAGCTAAACCCAAGAAAGAAGGTGGCTTTCAGCATCGTATTGAAGTGGCTATGAAAGAACAACAACGGTTAGTAGAAGCAAAGCAGGGTAAACTGAAGAAGAAGAACTAAATCAGAGACGATTTGAAAAATTCTATTTGTCACTCGGAATGAGTAAAACTCACTCCAAATCAAAGCCCATAGTGGGTGTTGTAGGTGCCGGTAGTTTTGGTATCACAGTTGGCCAACTGCTTGCAGTCAATAATGAAGTTTTATTATTTGCGCGTGACCAGCAGATTGTCCAAAAAATAAATGATACTCATATTCATCATGATGTAAAACTTTCACCACGCATACGGGCAATTTCATCTTATAAGGAAATAGCCGAAACGTGTGAGGTTATATTTCCGATCGTGCCCTCTGATCATTTCAGGGATATGATGAAGAATCTGGGTCCTTTGCTTACACCAAGACACATTCTAATACATGGTACCAAAGGACTTGATACGACACGTGTCAAGGATATCATGAGCTTCAATGGAAAATTAGACAGAGAGGATGTTTGTACGATTTCAGAAGTAATTAATGAAGAAAGTAATGTGCTTCGGATCGGTTGTCTCTCGGGACCTAACCTAAGTAAAGAAATTCTGGCAGGCCAACCAACTGCCACAGTTATAGCAAGTGAATATGATGAAGTGGTCAGTATCGGGATTGAATTATTGACAAGCAAAAAAATGTTTGTTTTTGGTTCTTCAGATATTTTGGGGGCTGAGTTAGCTGGTGCTTTCAAAAATATAATTGCCCTTGGATCGGGGTATTTGAGGGGAAAGGGACTGGGCAAGAATATTCAGGGTTTGTTTATTACCCGAGGATTGCATGAGATTACATTTTTTGGGGGGATGCTGGGGGCTGATAAATCGGCTTTTCTGGGAACTGCAGGAATTGGTGATTTGATAGCGACAGCGACGAGTTCAAGCAGTCGTAATTTTATGTTTGGGTTTCAGCTAGGACAGGGTCAGAGCTTAAAGGAAGTATGGGCCTCTTCAGATGAACTTGCAGAGGGGCTGCGTACATTGAGGATAGCCTATTTTATGGCAAAGGCCATGAAAGTCAGGCTTCCAATCATTGAGACATTATATAAAATTGTTTTTGAGAATCTTACTCTTGAGACTGCATTAGATTATCTCATGAGGTATCCCTATTCGAATGATGTTTCCATTCACTTATAGGAATAAAAACAGAATATAGCCTCCTGATTTCAAAAAATTAAATCAGCTGCAAAGACCGAAGGGATTATTTTAGGGCATCAAATGAGAGGTTATCTATATTTACCTTACTATTCTAACAGATTTTATGAAGATTTCACATCTCCTTGGCTTACAAAGCACCTCAGATCAAAAAAGCGTGGATTTCCTGGAAAATGCCCTGGTAAAGCAAAGTCAACCAGGCTTTGATTATCTCAAGTTCAAACAATCCTTAGGGCAGTTAGCCGGATTACATCTGGATACTGCCACCTCGCTCAAATCTGCTTTTGCTACGGCTTCGACGATGGGTGTGACTAAGGATTCGCTTTTGCAATCGGCAAGGCACTATCTCACTATCCTCGGAGATGAAAAGAAGCAGTTTGACCAGGCACTTAATAATCAGGTTCAACACCGAATTGCTTCACGTAAAGAAGAACTGCAAAAGCTTCAGCAACAGATTGAAGATCACAAAAGGCAAATAACCAAACTGGAAAAACAAATTGTGGAATTCCAGGAGAAGATTTCGCGTTCTGACGAAGAAGTTGCTGAAGCAAAGTCTTCAATCGACCAGACGAAAAGCAAATTTGAAAGTACATACCAGCAGTTTGTCACAGCTATCGAATTGGACATGACAGCGATTCAACAACATCTATAAATTATTCTCTATGACCACGAGTGCACAAGATTTTAGTGGAAGCCTTCCGAAACCAAAAACATTTTGGGGCAGACCTGAAGGCAAAACAGGCCTGTTCTTTATGTTGGCAATCTTAGCCGGACTTGGATATGTATTGGTGAAATTCCTTCCGCAGATCATTGCTTTTGCATCTTCCCTTCTCGGCCTGGTAGTTACATTATTGGTTTTAGGTGCTATTATTTATATGATATTGGATCCAAAAATGCGCACGCTTGTAAACTATATGTACAAGAGTGCGATGCGTAAGATCACTAGTTTGTTTGTTACAATCGACCCTATCGGTATTTTGAAAAATTACGTCGAAGACTTACAGGACAACCTCAAAAAAATGGGGGAACAAATCGGTCTGCTTCGTGGTCAAATCCGGAAATTGAAAACGATCCAGGAGGAAAATGCAACCGAGATCGATTACAATATGAAACTTGCCCAAAAAGCCAGAGAACAGGGCATAGAAAAACAAATGTTGTTATCAAGTAGAAAAGCAGCTCGTCTTAAGGAGTCGAATGAAAAATATGCTGTTCTCGAACATAAGATGAATATCCTGTACAGGGTATTGACAAAGATGTATTCGAACTCAGAGATTTTACTCGAGGATACAAAAGATCAGGTAAAGCTTAAACAAGAGGAACGTAAGGCTATTCGCGCCAGTCATGGAGCGATGAAATCTGCGATTAATATTATATCGGGTAATGCGGATAAGCGTGCGATGTTTGATCAGGCTCTTGAAGTCATTGCAGATGATGTAGCCATGAAAGTCGGTGAGATGGAACGGTTTATGGAAATGTCCAGCAGTTTTATGGATTCTGTGGATCTGCAAAATGGCGTATTCGAAGATCAGGGTATGCAAATGCTTGAGGAGTGGGAAAAGAATAGTACGCTGATGCTGATGGAAGGCACTAAATCTGAAAAACTGGATTTAAATGCTCCCAGGAAGGAAGCTGAATTGCGAGGTAAAGAGGGTAAGAGTGAGTATGATAATCTCTTTGAGTCCTAGCCGATATCCAGTCCACACGCCATTTTTATTGGGATAATTAAGATTTTAAAACCTAATTATTGCCATTACTTTTGCAGGAATCACTTTCTGGTACCGGTTTAAGTTGAAAACTAAATCACCCGGGATTCGTTTTTGCGCTATTGATTCCAGGTCAATGGGGCGTTTTATTTAACCTGGAAAGTGGCTGAAAAAGGCAAAAACATAAAACTTTTTATTTTTGCCGCTGCACCTGTGGAGACGTTGTGCTTCACTTAAATAACTTTTATGGCAAAAAATCTCTTGATCGTTGAGTCGCCTGCCAAGGCGAAGACTATTGAAAAATTTCTCGGCAAAGACTTTAAAGTAAAGTCAAGCTATGGCCATATCAGGGACTTGGAGAAGGGAAATGGTGCTATTGATGTGGCCAATGGCTTCGAACCTAAGTACATCGTTTCTCCGGAAAAAAAGAAAACTGTCAAAGAATTAAAAGAGGCAGCTAAGAATGCGGATGAGGTTTGGCTGGCGACGGACGAGGATCGCGAAGGTGAAGCCATCTCGTGGCACCTCTGTAGTGTGCTTGATCTGGATCTCACAAAAACTAAACGAATTGTCTTTCGGGAGATTACAAAACCCGCTATTCAAAAAGCCATAAATGATCCCCGTTTAGTAGATATAAACCTTGTCAATGCACAGCAGGCCCGCCGTGTGCTGGACCGTCTTGTAGGCTTTGAATTATCTGAAACTTTATGGCGTAAAGTCAAAGGAAAATTATCTGCAGGTAGAGTACAATCGGTTGCCGTCAAATTAGTAGCCGAGCGTGAAAGAGAAATTAATGCATTTAACGCTGAAGCCTTTTTTAAGATTCAGGCCATCTTCAAAGTCACAGATGATAATAGAAGGCTCTATGAATTTAAAGCCGAGC
>JAYUXX010000565.1:0-2491 GCA_043752765.1 Saprospiraceae bacterium
AAATTGGGAGAGACAGCTCAGAATATGAATAAATTAATGGCTGACGCCCAGGTTACCATGCGTGAACTGAACGGTACAGTCGCAGAAGCGAAAACATCCTTTAGCAATCTTTCGGTTATCATGAAAGACATGCAAAATGGTAAAGGAAGTCTCGGAAAACTTTTGAAGGATGAGAAGCTGTACACACATGCTCTGGCTACTACACGAAATCTTGAATTACTTCTACAGGACTTCCGTTTGAATCCAAAACGATACGTGAGCGTATCTGTTTTTGGAAAAAAACAAAAGGACTATGCAGTTCCCGAGGATGATCCCGCGTTTGTACCTGAGGATGAGTCCGAGTTTGTTCCTGATTCCATCAAGTGAGTTGGCAGTTGTGAGTTGGCAGTTGTGATGTAGTGATTGAGTGATGGGTTGATCTAGTGATTTACTGATTTAGTTCGAGAATCGTTATTCCTTATTCTAAAATCAAAATTTTTCGTCCTTAGCTTCTACCTTCTCATTTCTAGCTTATCTCTGTGTTCTTCGTGCGAAAGGTTATGTGGCATCCTGTAATCCGGCATACTTTTCAGGTGGGCTTCTCCTTTTAGGAAACCGCACTGAAGGACATCTCGAAGTCGATTTCAATATTATTCAGTCCTTGTACTATAATGGGAAGAAATACTGCTACGCCTGATGCCCCACTCCATGTAGCATCAAGTGGATCAGTCAATACCGATGGTGGATTGATACTAATGGGAGATCGAACAGAAGTTCACATGGAAATGGATTTTGATATCAGCCAATCCTTGTATGGTGCAACCAGTACGAATTCACTCAAGCTGCAACCGGAAGGTGGAAATGTTGGTGTGAATACGTTTTCACCCAATGCGCCTTTGCATGTTTTTTCAGCAGCAGCTGCACCTACCACAGGCGGACTTCTGTTATTGGGAAATCAAAGCCTGGGACATTTACAAATGGATTATGATCTACTTCAGGCAAGGAGCGGTGTGACGAACACAACCCTTCGACTGCAACCAAATGGTGGAAATCTCAGTCTCGCAAATGGCGATGTCTATGTCAATGCACTAAATAATATGGTAGGCATCATGGATCAAACTCCTTCGTATACATTGGATGTTAACGGCAGTGTAGGTATTGACGAATTTCAATATCTTAAAGCGGATAATGATACCTACCTGCGCTTCAATCCGAACCAAACAAGGCTAAGTGCAGGAGATAAAGTATTCTTCGAATGTTATGAAGGGCCTCTGGACTATATTAAAATCGGTGACGGCACACAGATGAATGTCAATATCAATGAAGGTCTTTTCTTAAGTGCAGTAGATCGACAAATTGGTATTGGTGATAATTTCTATAATCCTACAGCTCGATTGCACCTGGTAGGAAATAACAATGAAGACTCATTTTTAGTGCAATCCAATCTCTACAATAGATTTTAAATTTAAAGCACCGGAAGAATTCAGATAGGAAATGTACAGGAGGATAACCCACCTCTTTTCCATACATACTATCCGATGGTAATCAATACCCAATTTTCAGATGCAGAAATTGCCTTAGAAGTACAAGGAACATCACTTTCAACCTTTGGTGCTCAGGTGTTGGGAGTAACAGTTCACATAGGTAACTCTTTGTTTTCGCAACTGCGATTCGATGAGGATGAAATACAGTCTGCAGAATCAAATTCTGATGAAGTCAGCGACATGAAAATTAATGGTCGCGGTGGTAATGTTATCATCGGTTTTATGACAGGATCCAAAGTAGGGATCAATACATTGGGAACCACTCCACTGTAATCACTATTCAACAGAAGACTTAGGTCATTTATGGACTGCTGGTAACCTTCATAATGACAATGAAGATTTTGGAGCAATAGGCTATGCCAGTGTAGGGGGAACATGCGATGATATTGGATTATATCCCTGGGCTCTGCTGGAGAATGATGCGATTACTAATCATTATTCTTTATCAATCCTGCAAGCCCATGAGTACGGACATTTATTAGATGCAGATCATGAACCCGGAACCGGTACGATCATGGAACCTAGCCTGGGTGATATCGATTCTCCCACTTGGGCTCAAGCCAATATAGAAAAGATGCTGGATTTTATGGAAGCTGAAACTTGTATTGAAACATGTGTTCAGTGTCCTTTCACATATACTATAATTGATTATATCAGTTGGGGAGACTAGAAATATTCAACTGAGCTTACGATCAATAGCACAGCGGTAATTGATAGTGTTGCTGATGTCGTTTTCCAATCTCCTGGATATGTAAGATTAACACCTGGATTTAGTGCTTCTAGTTTACAGCCCTCTTCCGCAAATGGAACTTTTATAGCAAGGATTTCTAATTGCGAATAATTCATTTCGAGAAAAGAATGATAACTGATAAGGGCACCTCTAATAACCAACTGATCAAAAAAGAACCTTGTTGAATATCAACACATTATGAATTTAATTAATACGAATTAAGGGGTTATTCGAGGTT